>JBGZEX010000045.1:0-26674 GCA_041846495.1 Marinifilaceae bacterium | reverse complement strand
TTTGAGATGCGAGCTCCGTATAATGAATTCCCATAATATCGATAAGCACGGGAACCAATTTATCTTGCAAAATTAAATCATTTATTTAACTTTGTCCCTATTAATCTCATTTTATATTTGAAAAAAAATGAAGAAAAAAACCGACAATCCGATTTCCGGAACTTCCAAACACTATGTACACAAACCCTCACTGGCCCGCCGCATATGGCAATTCATGGGCGTTTCGATATCCGGCATATCTTTAGCCATCATATATTTTTTTCTACTCTCGCATTATATCGATTCTCCTAAAGAACGCAAGTTGAAAAGGGAAAAAGAAGAAGTTCTGGCCCAATACCTCATCTTAAACAAAGAGGTGGAAAAACTGAACAAAGTCCTCGACAATCTTGAAAACAGAGACAATAATATTTACCGCGTAATATTCGAAGCGGATCCCATCGATTCGACGATTCGAAAAGCGGGTTCGGGAGGACAAGACAGATACGAACACCTGAGAACTTTAGCCGATGCATCCACCGTTATTGCAACTACAAAAAAGATAAATCAACTTGCAAAGGCATTGTATATTCAAAGCAAGTCCTACGATGAAATCGAAAAACTCGCCCGTCATAAAATGGAGATGATCGCCTCCATTCCGGCAATAATTCCGATTTCTCTAAGCAACAAACGCGTACATCTCTCTTCCGGTTTCGGCTATCGGATACATCCGTTTTACAAAACGGTAAAACTACATAAAGGAATGGATTTCTCCGCTCCCATAGGTACGGACGTACACGCTACGGGTACGGGGAAAGTAATTAAAGCCGGGGTTGAGAAAAGATTCGGGAAATGCGTAAAAATCGATCACGGTTTCACTTATACTACCGTATACGCTCACCTAAGTTCCTATAATGTAAAAGTCGGACAAAAAGTAAAACGGGGAGATATCATAGGTAAAGTCGGCAATAGCGGTATGTCTTTCGGAGCACATCTGCATTACGAAGTACACAAAAACGGAGTCCCCGTAAATCCCGTTAATTTTTATTTCAACGATTTATCTCCGGAAGAATACGACAATCTCGTAGAAAAAGCCAATAATACCGCCCAAACCATGGACTAATCCGTTTCATTATGGAGGAAGCCTCGAAATTATATTACACCATAGGGGAAGTGGCTCGAATGTTCGAGGTCAACACTTCGCTTATCCGTTATTGGGAAAAAAAATTCGATATCATAAAACCCGTAAAAAGTACCAAAGGGAACCGTATGTATACCGAAGAGGATATAAAAAACTTCCATCTTCTCTACCACCTCATTAAAGAAAAAGGAATGACGTTGAACGGAGCGTATGCCTCATTAAAAGGACGGAAAGAAAGAATGGACTATAAAACGAACATCCTCATCAAACTGAAAACCATACGTAAAGATCTCGTAAATCTCAGCGAACTTCTAAAGCATCCGGAATAATGTACACCATAAAAGACATCATCGCTCCCATCGAAGAACTCGCACCTCTTTCCATACAGGAAACATACGACAACTCGGGACTCTTATGCGGGGCAGAGACACAATCCGTAGAATCGGTGCTTTTATGCGTGGATATTACGGAAGAAATCGTAGATGAAGCCGTCTCCCTCGGATGCGATCTTATCATCTCCCACCATCCTCTCATCTTCAAGGGAATCAAGAATTTAATCCCCGACAACTACATCAATCGATGCATTGTAAAAGCCCTGAAAAACGACATCGGAATTTATTCCGCCCATACGAATATGGACCTGTCTGCATCGGGAGTAAGCGGAAGGATGGCGGATAAAATCGGCTTGTGCGAAAGGATGTATATATCCGAACACAGAACCGAAAATTACGGATACGGAATTATCGGACACCTCCCCGCACCGGAAGACAGTCTCCGTTTTTTGGAAAGAATAAAATCCGTATTCGGATGCAAAGGTATCAGACACACCCGAATCCATAAGAAAAAAGTATCGCGCATAGCGGTTTGCGGGGGAGCGGGAGCTTTTCTTATTCCCGATGCCATCGCAAAAAAAGCGGACATCTTTCTCTCGGGAGACTTCAAATACCACGATTTCTTCCTTGCGGAAAATCGCATCATATTGGCAGACATCGGACATTACGAAAGCGAACAATACACAAAAGATATTTTTTATGAGCTGATTAGAAAAAAATTCCCTAATTTTGCAGTTCGGTTTTCAAGTTTCAATACAAATCCGGTAAATTATTTATAACATATGGTTAAAAAGAAAAAAGAATTACAGGAAGAGCTATCCGTTGAAGAGAGACTTCAACGTCTTTACGAATTACAACAAATCGATTCTCATATCGACAAAATAAAGACTCTCAGGGGGGAACTTCCATTGGAAGTTCAGGACTTGGAAGATGAAATCGCTGGTTTGGAAACCAGAATGGAAAATTTACAAAACGATTTAATCGAAATAGACAACGTCATTTCGGCTAAAAAACAGGAGATAGAAAAATCCGGAGAGTTGATAAAAAAATACAGCGAGCAGTTGAACAATGTGCGCAACAACCGGGAATACGATGCCTTGAACAAAGAAGTGGAGTTCCAAAAACTCGAAATAGAACTTCAGAATAAAAGGATACGCGAAGCTCAAACCTCCCGGCACGAAAAAGAAGAAATGCTGAACTCTTCGAAAACCCAATACGAAGAGAAGAAACAGGATCTCGAAGCCAAGAAAACGGAACTCAACAGCATTATCGAAGAAACGCATAAAGAGGAGGAAATGCTGATGGCCCAATCGGAAAAAATATCCGAAAACATCGAAGAGCGGCTGCTCACCGCCTATCAAAAGATACGTAACAACGCCCGAAACGGCTTGGCCGTAGTTGCCGTCGACAGGGATGCCTGCGGAGGTTGTTTCAACCATATCCCCCCGCAACGTCAATTGGATATCCGTTCCCGAAAAAAAATCATCGTATGCGAATATTGCGGCCGTATCCTGATAGACAAATACATATGCGATTACGACGGAAAAATGCAAAAGGCCGATTTGGAGGAAGCGATGAAAAAACAAAAAAAGAAAACGAGAAAATCCTCCAAAAGCGAAGAATAACGAAGAGAAGACCGGAAGCATTCGACCGAATTTCCGATCGAATATCGTTGTCGCCTCCATTTACCGGCACCGGCATCATATAGAAACCGAGGTTGTCTGCAAAGTCTTCGGGACTTTTCGGGCAGCCTTTTTACAATAAAGATATTTTCTCATGAAAGCAACAACTTACGACCCTCGAAGCAGTGAAAAGAAGTGGTACGACTATTGGATGCGGATGGGCTTTTTCCACTCCGAGCCCGATAAAAAACGGAAACCCTATACCCTAATCATACCGCCTCCCAATGTTACGGGAATCCTGCATATGGGACATATGCTCAACAATACGATTCAGGACGTGCTCGTAAGGCGCGCCCGGTTGGAAGGGAAAAACGCCTGCTGGGTACCCGGAACCGACCATGCCTCCATTGCGACGGAAGCCAAGGTGGTGGCCAAACTCAAAGCCGAAGGTCTGAGCAAAAACGATATCGGCCGGGAAGCCTTCCTCCGGCACGCATGGGAATGGACGGAAAAGCACGGAGGCATCATATTGGAACAACTCAAACGCATAGGAGCCTCCTGCGATTGGGAACGTACCTGTTTCACCATGGATAAAACCCGCTCGGAATCCGTTGTCAAAGTATTCATCGATCTCTACCGCAAGGGTTACATATATAAGGGCGTGCGTATGGTGAATTGGGATCCGGCCGCACAAACCGCCGTTTCCGACGAAGAAGTCGTTTACAAGGAAGAAAAAAGCAAACTTTATTATCTGAGATATAAAATAAAAGAAAGCGACGAATACATCGTAATCGCCACCACCCGTCCCGAAACCATATTGGGCGACACGGCCGTATGCGTCCATCCCGAAGACGAACGCTACGGGCATCTCACGGGCAAACACTGCGTCGTACCCATCGTAAACCGGGAGATTCCGATTATCAAAGACGCTTACGTGGACAGGGAGTTCGGAACGGGAGCCCTGAAGATAACCCCCGCACACGATATAAACGACTACGAAATCGGCTACCGGCACGGACTCGAATCCGTAAATATCTTCAATCCCGACGGAACGATGAACGAAGAAGCGGGATTTTTTACCGGAATGGACCGGTTCGATGTCAGAAAAGCCATAATCCCCGAACTCGAGAAAAGGGGAAATATAGTGAAAATCGAGGACTATAACAACAAAGTAGGATATTCCGAACGCACCGACGCCGTTATCGAACCCAAACTGTCCATGCAGTGGTTCCTGAAAATGCAGGAACTCACGAAACCCGCTCTCGATGCCGTCATGAGCGACGAAATCCTCCTCACTCCGGCCAAATACAAAAATACTTACCGGCACTGGATGGAAAACGTAAAAGACTGGTGTGTCAGTCGCCAACTATGGTGGGGACACCGGATCCCGGCATACTATCTCCCGGATTCCAATAAATTCGTCGTAGCCGCTTCTCGGGAAGAAGCCGCAGACTTAGCTGCCGAAGAATACGGCATCCGTCTCAATCCGGAAGAACTCCGACAGGACGAGGACTGCTTGGATACATGGTTCTCCTCATGGCTGTGGCCCATATCGGTATTCGACGGTATCAATAATCCCGAAAACGAAGAAATCCGGTACTACTACCCCACCGACGACTTAGTGTCGGCCCCGGATATCCTCTTCTTCTGGATAGCCCGGATGATCGTGGCCGGATACGAGTACAAAGGCGAAAAACCCTTTTCCAATGTGTATCTCACGGGAATCGTAAGGGACAAACTCCGCCGGAAGATGTCGAAATCCTTAGGCAATTCCCCCGACCCTATCGAACTCATAGACAAATACGGAGCCGACGGCGTAAGAGTCGGCATGCTGCTGTGTTCGCCCGCCGGCGGCGACCTTCTCTTCGACGAAAGTCTACCCGAACAGGGACGGAATTTCACGACGAAAATATGGAATGCCTACCGTTTGGTAGCCTCTTGGGAAACAGCCGACATTCCTCAGCCGGAACATTCCGCCTCGGCCGTAAAATGGTTTACCCATAAATTGGGAGAACTCACGGAAACTCTCAACTCCAACTTCCGGCAATATCGCATATCCGAAGCCCTTATGAACGTATATACGGGATTCAAAGACGAATTCTCCTCATGGTTCCTGGAAATCGTAAAACCCGAATACAAAGCTCCCGTCGACCGCAAAACCTACGAGGCCGTCATCGACATATTCGAGTATATGCTCCAACTCCTCCACCCTTTCATGCCTTTCATATCCGAAGAGATATGGCAAAGTCTTCGAGAAAGGAAAACGGGAGAAAGCATTATGATTACCGAAATCGCCTATAAGAATACGTACGACAAAACCCTAATCGAAGAAATGGAAAACGTAAAGGATATTATCGTGGGTATCCGGAATATCCGTAAAGAAAACAATATTCCATTCAAGGCCCCCGTCGTATTGCAGTTATGCGAAAATCCCCGACATCCCGCCTCATGGGAGGCCGTAATCCGTAAAATGGGCAATACGGCTTCAATAGAAAATATAAAATCCCGTCCGGTATCGTGTCCCGGTTTCATAAGCAATACGGTGGAGTATTTCCTCCCCATGGAAAACCGTACCGATACTTCGGAACTCCGTACCAAATTGGAAAACGAACTCGTCTATACCCGAGGATTTTTAAACTCGGTGATGAAAAAACTCGGAAACGAGAAATTCGTTTCCGGCGCTCCCGTCCAAGTGGTGGAAAACGAGAGGAAGAAGAAAACGGATGCGGAGGCCAAAATCAACGCCCTCATACTACAACTTTCCAAATTATAGAAAATGAAAAAAATCGTCGTATTAAGCGGCGCCGGCATGAGCGCCGAAAGCGGAATAAAAACCTTCAGGGACAGCGACGGATTATGGGAGAACTATCGTATCGAAGATGTCTGCACTCCCGAAGCCTGGGAACGGAATCCCGAACTCGTAAACAACTTCTATAACGAACGCCGCCGTCAGCTCTACGAAGCCCGACCCAACAAAGGGCATTACGGAATTGCGGAATTGGAGCGGAAATACGATGTCACCGTCATCACCCAAAATGTGGACGACCTCCACGAAAGGGCCGGGAGCACCGATGTGCTCCATCTTCACGGGGAATTGAAGAAAGTGAGAAGTTCCGCATCTCCGGATCTGATATACGATCTCGAAGGATGGGAATTGAAATTAGGGGAAAAAGCCGAAGACGGCTCGTTGCTCCGTCCCCATATCGTATGGTTCGGAGAAGCCGTTCCCAATATATCGAAAGCCGGGGAAATCATCGGCCGCACCGATATTTTGGTAATCATCGGCACCTCTCTCGCCGTATATCCCGCCGCAGGGCTCATAAACTACGCTCCGGCCGGCTCTGCCATCTACCTCATCGATCCCCGCATACCCTCCGTCGCAAAAGGAAGAGGTATCCGGCTCATCGAGAAAAAGGCATCCGAAGGGGTGGAGATTCTAAAGCGGGAGCTATTCCTCTAACATCCGGATTATGGGAAGAAGAAACAAGCCTTTTTTGGAAAACATCGAGATTGTAAAAGTAGCAGCCGAGGGAAAATCCCTCGGCTATGCGGACGAAAAAGTGATATTCGTCCCGAACACGGTTCCGGGAGATATCGTAGACGTACAGATAACCCGGAAACGGAAAAACTTCATGGAAGGCTATGTCGCCGGATTCCGGAAGTTTTCGGAGTTGAGGGTCGTTCCCCCATGCATCCATTTCGGAATATGCGGAGGCTGCAAATGGCAACATCTCCCCTATGCCAAACAATTGGAATACAAGCAACGGGAAGTCATCGACAACCTCGAACGTCTCGGTAAAATCGAATTGAAAGGCATACGTCCCATTATCGGAGCCGAAAAGATATTCCGCTACCGCAACAAACTGGAGTTCACCTTTTCCGAAAAACGCTATCTCAGTCCGGAAGAGATTGCCGAAGGCGTATCCATCGAACGCGGTCCCGCCTTGGGTTTCCACGTGCCGGGATTATTCGACAAAGTGGTGGATATCTCCCAATGCCATCTTCAGGAGGCCCCTTCTAACGAAATCCGGAATTTCATCCGGGATTATGCCATGGCTCACGGACTTTCATTCCACAACATCAGGAATAAAACGGGATTCCTCAGAACCCTCGTCATTCGCATATCCGAGACGGGAGATATCATGGTCATCCTCGCTTTCCATCACGAAGAGCGGGAGAAAAGAGAAGCCTTGTTAGATGCTTTGCTCCGGGAGTTCCCCTCCATAACCTCCCTTATGTACGTTATCAATCCCAAGGCCAACGACACCATAGCCGATTTGGACATTCTTCCCTATAAATCGGGAGACTGCATATACGAAACCATGGAAGACCTGAAATTCCGAATCGGCCCCAAATCTTTTTACCAGACGAATTCCGCACAAGCCTTGCGACTGTATTCGTCCGTAAGGGAAATGGCCGGTCTCAAAGGAGGGGAAACGGTTTACGACCTGTATACGGGCACGGGAACCATAGCCAATTTCATCGCCCGTTCGGCCGCCAAAGTGGTAGGTATCGAATACGTAGAGGATGCGGTCAAAGATGCCCGTACGAACTCGAAAATCAACGGAATCTCCAATACGGTATTTTACGCCGGAGATATGAAAGAAGTATTGAACGAAGAATTCATCCGTCTCAACGGCCGACCCGACCTCGTCATAACCGACCCGCCCCGGGCGGGAATGCACGAAGACGTCGTAAAAGCCGTTATCGCCGCCGCTCCGGAAAAAATCATATACGTCAGCTGCAATTCGGCCACCCAAGCACGGGACGTAGCGATGATGAAAGCGGAATACGCCGTCGTTTCCGTACAACCCGTAGATATGTTCCCCCACACCCACCATGTGGAAAACATTCTATGCCTCGAAAAAAGGCAGGCTTAAATTCCTGCCGACAACTTCGAACCGGAAACGGATATCTTAAAATCCCTTCCGACAGCCTTAAGACTGTCTCGAATCTCATTCGAAAATACTTCCTTAAGTCCGGAAAACGGATTGGAGGTTTTCGGGGCCGACGGCCTTAAATCTCATCGGAGCACCTTCTTAAGCGTTTTAGCGGCAGCTCCTGTTACATCTACGGTGACCAAATCTCATTGGAGCACCTTCTTAAGCTGGCGCTTTGCCAAAGTAAGGGGAGCCAAGGAACAAGGCCCGTTTACGCATCCTCCCTCGCAAGCCATAACCTCTACGAATTGAGCGGCCGGTTTTCGCACCATCGCCTTGAGCTGGTTCTGATTGGTCTTATCCAACCCCTCGAAAGTAACCGTAGAAAAATCCGTACCGGCGGTATTCACCACGGCATCGCGCACCCCCGCTGCCTGTGCAAACCCTCTTCCGAACTTGGTAACCTTTTCGTTCAAAGTCTTTTCGCTGCATTGCGAAGGGTCCACTCCGAAAGCGGCCATGAAAGCTCCTAATTCTTCGAAACTCATCACATAATCCACCTCAGGCACATTATCGCTTTCGTAACGTTTGGCAAGACAGGGACCGATGAAAACGACCTCGGCATCCGGATAAACTTCCTTGGCATAACGGGCTGCATACACCATGGGCGAACGGGTTCCGGAAACGAAAGGCTTCAAAGCGGCAGCGTGTTTCTCCACCCAACCCACGTAGGCAGGGCAGCAAGAAGTCGTCATGAAAGCCTGGCCTTCATGCAGTTTCTCCTTAAGTTCCTCCGCCTCATTGGCTATGGTAACCTCGGCTCCGTACGCCACCTCTATCACATCGTCGAAACCCAACTGCTTGATGGCCGAAAGTACCTGGCCTACGGTAGCATTGAACTGCCCGTATATGGCCGGAGCCGGAATCGCCACAATCTTACGCTGGGGATTGGCCAAAGACTTGTATATATCGATGATTTTAGAACGTTCCATTATGGCCCCGTAAGGACAAGCCTGCATACATTTACCGCAATATATGCATTTGGATTCGTCTATATGCTCCACTCCGTCCTCATCTTTGGTTATGGCCCCTACGGGACATACGTTTTCACAGGGTACGGGAGTATAGACGATGGCATGATAGGGACATACCTTTTGGCAAAGTCCGCAATTCACGCAGTCCTGCTCGCTTATATGCGCTCTCGAAGCCTGAAACGAAATCGCATGTTTCGGGCAGTTCATCATACAGGGACGGCCTTCGCATCCGCGACACATATTCGTCACCACGTATTGGGACTGTATACAGGCGGAACAGGCTTCGTGTACAACCGAAAGAATATTCTTCTTCGTATTCTTATTCACCATAGCCATCCGGGCGAATTCCGAAAGATGGATCAAATCGATTTCCTCGTCCGTAATCTCGAAACCCAATATGGAAATAATCTTATGTTTGAGAATATAGCGATCTTTATGCACGCAGCAACGTGCCGGACGTTTGTCCCGGGGACACATCTCTATGGGAATGTATTTCAACTTCGACACCAATTCGTCGTTCTTCAGGAGCTCCACTATTCTTTTAAGGAGTTCCCTCTTTCTCAGCATTGCATAATTATCGTACAGCATTTCGTTTGTTTTTCTCTATCCGTATTCCGGCAGCCGGAAAAAGCCGGAACATTTTAATCGGCGCTGCAAAATTAGACAAATTTACGATACAAAAAAACGGCCTTCCGCATAATTCTCATTTACGAAAAACCGGGATTTGCGGACAAAGCACACGGCCGGCTATTCGCCCATATCCGACGAATAACCGGCCGTAAAACTTTTTTCGTCAAATCAGAGTTTAGGACCTGCCGCCACCAAAGCTTTCCCTTCCTTATTGGCGGTGAATTTCTTAAAGTTATCCATGAAGCGTTCGGCCAAATCCCGGGCTTTAACCTCCCATTCGGCAGGAGTGGCATAGGTATCGCGGGGATCCAGTATTTTCGTATCCGCCCCGGGCAATGACGTGGGAATTTCGAAATCGAAATAGGGCAACTTCTTCGTCGGCACCTTATCGATGGAGCCGTCTAAAATAGCATCTATTATCGCCCGGGTATCTTTAATGGATATGCGCTTACCGGTTCCGTTCCATCCCGTATTCACGAGATAGGCCTTGGCTCCCACCCTTTCCATTTTCCGGACGAGTTCTTCGGCATATTTCGTGGGATGGAGCGAAAGGAATGCGGCTCCGAAACATGCGGAGAAAGTGGGTGTAGGTTCGGTGATTCCCCGTTCCGTACCCGCCAGTTTGGCCGTAAAACCGGACAGAAAATAATACTTGGTCTGCTCCGGCGTCAAAATCGAAACGGGAGGAAGTACGCCGAACGCGTCGGCCGAAAGAAATATCACTTTTTTGGCATGTCCGGCTTTGGACACGGGTTTGACAATATTCTCGATATGATAAATAGGATAGGAAACCCGCGTATTCTCGGTAACCGACTTATCGGCATAATCGATTTTGCCGTCCTTATCCACCGTCACATTTTCGAGAAGGGCATTCCGTTTTATGGCATTATATATATCCGGTTCGTTTTCCTTACTCAAATTTATCACCTTGGCATAGCATCCTCCTTCGAAATTGAATATGCCGTCGTCATCCCATCCGTGTTCGTCATCTCCTATGAGTGCTCGCTTCGGATCGGTAGAAAGGGTGGTTTTCCCGGTCCCGGACAACCCGAAGAATATGGCCGTTTCGTCCTTATCGTTCGTATTGGCGGAACAATGCATGGCGGCAATTCCTTTAAGCGGAAGCAGATAATTCATATAAGAGAACATCCCTTTTTTCATCTCTCCCCCATACCACGTATTCAGGATAATCTGCATCTTATCGGTAAGGTTAAAAACTACGGCGGTCTCGGAATTCAATCCCAACTCCTTATAATTTTCCACCTTAGCCTTGGAAGCCGTAAGCACTACGAAATCGGGTTCTCCGTAATTCGCCAATTCCTCTTCGGTAGGACGGATAAACATATTCCTCACGAAATGCGCCTGCCATGCCACTTCCATAATAAATCTTATCTTTATACGGGTATTGACGTTGGCTCCGCAAAACGCATCCACCACATACAACCGCTTGCCCGAAAGTTGATCGGCCGCTTTTTTCTTCAACACCTTCCAACTTTCCTCGGACAAAGGCTTGTTATCGTTCTTATACGCCTCGGATGTCCACCATATGGTATCCCGGGTAACGTCGTCCATAACCCAGAATTTATCCTTGGGCGAACGTCCCGTATATATCCCCGTCATCACATTCACCGCTCCGCTTTCGGTCAATATTCCCTTTTCATAACCCTCGAGGGCGGGATTCAATTCGTCTTTGTACAAATCTTCATAAGAAGGATTATAATATATATCCTTTACGCCGGTTATTCCGTAAATACTTAAATCCAATTTTTTCATAGTATATGCTTAATTAGTTAATACATCGTACCGCATTCTTGCAAATATAGAAAAAAAGATGTAATTTTTAATCGTTCTATCTTACAAAATTTCAATTTTATCGCTCAATCTCGAGGCAAAAAGATAGCGTTTCCCGCTCCCTACATCTTATAACGAGCCGCCACTATTTTTACGTATTCATCCTCATAATCGACATTCGACACTTCAACAAAAAAACCGGATATCGATTCGTCTTCGGGATTTTGCATTTTATATTTTGCCGCCCCCGTCAAAACGGCCGTTTGCTTAAACGGATGCTGCCGGACCGAAGCCCATCGAGGGATAAAATAATCTTTAAGGTCGCAACGTTTCGAAATATAAAGGGATCCGAAATATTCCGCAATCTCATAACTTATACAACCGGAGAAAAACTCCTCCACTTCCGACGGAGATACGGAAAGGGGTAAAAGAAAAGCGGCCAGAATCTGTTCTTCCCGTCTTCCGGTCCGCCACAACAAAACGGACAATTTCAAATCCGGAGAAAAACATTCGGCCAACTCTTTCAACGAAACGTAAGAAGCTCCTACCTGCCGCTCTACCGCACACCCCATATGTCTTATGCTTTCCACACTTCCCCAATTCTGCAAACGGCGGATACGGGCTTCTACGATTTCGAATAAATCTTTTGTCTTTTTGTCGATATAAAAATATCTTTCCATTTATGCGTTTACCACCCTCTGTCGGAATATTTGTTTTCCAAGGTATCTATTTCGAGTCCGGACATGGCGGGACCCAAGTTTTCCGACAATTCCGCCAGTTTAAGCGGGTCTTTATAAGCAGCTACGGCCTGAACGATGGCACGGGCACGTTTTGCGGGATCTCCCGATTTGAAAATTCCGGAACCTACGAATACGCCTTCGGAGCCCAACTGCATCATCAATGCGGCATCTGCGGGCGTTGCAATACCTCCTGCGGCAAAATTGACTACGGGAAGTTTTCCGTTTTCATGGACGTATTTCACCAATTCGTAAGGAGCACCCAATTCCTTGGCTATAGTCATCAATTCCTCGGGAAGAGCTCTTTGCACCCTCCTCATATCCTCCGTAATCTGTCTCATATGGGTAACGGCTTCCACCACATTACCCGTCCCGGCTTCTCCTTTCGTACGAATCATAGCCGCACCTTCGCCTATTCTGCGCAAAGCCTCTCCCAAATTGCGGGCGCCGCATACGAAAGGCACTTTAAAAGCGGATTTTTCCACATGATACCGTTCGTCTGCAGGGGTCAACACTTCGCTTTCGTCAATAAAATCTATACCGATAGCCTCCAATATTTGAGCTTCTACGAAATGGCCGATACGTACTTTAGCCATTACAGGTATGGAAACCGCTTTTTGAATCTCCCGAATCATATAAGGATCGGACATACGGGCGACACCGCCGTCACGCCGGATATCCGACGGCACTCTTTCCAAAGCCATTACGGCACAAGCTCCCGCTTCTTCAGCCAATTTCGCCTGCTCCGCATTCGTTACATCCATAATCACGCCGCCCTTAAGCTTTTGGGCGAGATCTTTGTTTTTTTCGTATTTCTTCATAGCAATTTTAAATTATTTTTTATCGTAATTTTAAAAATTACGGAAAGTCTTCGAATTCCCGTACAAATATACGTCTTAATATTATTTATATGCACATAAATCATATAAATCGCATATGTAAAAACATCGTACAAGAACAACCCTCTATCTATCAACATTTAATAATTCTCACAATTAAAAAATCATCAGAGTTTCGTTTTATTAAACTAAATGCTAATTTTGCAACACAATTACAAAATTCTATAAACGGACTATGAATTACGGCATTGTCGATTTTCTCAAGCTTATCGGTTCGCTTTGCGTATTTTTATACGGCATGAAACTCATGAGCGAAGCCCTGCAAAAAGTAGCGGGCAACAATATGCGGAAAATACTTGCGGCCATGACTTCCAACAGAATTGCAGGCGTACTTACCGGAATATTGATTACGACCATCATCCAAAGCTCTTCGGCTACGACAGTCATGATCGTAAGTTTCGTAAATGCGGGACTTCTGACTTTGGTTCAATCCATAGGAGTGATTATGGGCTCCAACATAGGAACTACGATTACCGCATGGCTGATTTCGATATTGGGATTCAAAGTCAGCATGGCGGAAATTTCCCTTCCCCTTATCGGCCTCTCTCTCCCCATTCTTTTCTCGGCCAAACGTTCCCGTAAGAACTGGGGGGAATTGGTTATGGGCTTCGGGCTTTTATTCATAGGATTGGAATTTTTGAAAAACTCCGTTCCCGACCTTCATCAACATCCGGAACTCTTTACCTTCCTTCAAAATTATACCGACATGGGGTACGGCTCCTATCTTCTCTTCCTCTTGATAGGCACGGTCCTCACCGTCATCATACAATCTTCCTCGGCGACGGTAGCCCTCACCCTCATCATGTGTGCCCGCGGACTGATAAGTTTCGACATCGCCGCCGCCATGGTATTGGGAGAAAACATAGGTACTACCATAACGGCCAACCTGGCTGCGCTCGTAGCGAATACCACAGCCAAACGGGCGGCATTCGCACATTTTCTGTTCAATGTTTTCGGTGTCGTATGGGTGATCTCCATATTCCCCCTATTCCTGCAACTCGTTACCCGGCTCTGCATAGAAATCAATATCGGAAATCCCATGGAATCCACAGCCGCCATTCCCATGGCATTAGCTCTCTTTCATTCGGTATTCAATATCGTGAACATGCTTTTCCTTATCGGATTCTCGAAACATATCGCCAAACTCGTCACCCTTATCATTCCGGCGAAAGAAGGACAAACGGCTGACGAGTTCATGCTCAAGCATATTAAAATCGGTCTTCTCTCCACCCCGGACGCCTCCCTCTTCCAAGCCCAGCAGGAAATCGCCCTCTATGCGAGAAATACGAAATCCATGTTCCTGCGCGTTACCGCCCTCATCGACTACAATGCCAAAGATTTTGAAAAAGAATTCCCGAAAATCACAAAACTCGAAGACAAAAGCGATGAAGTGGAAGTGAAAATCGCCGACTATCTGACCCAAGTGGCGGAATCCAAACTGACTACCGAAAACTCTCAACGCCTGCGCGCCATGTATAAAATCGTTTCGGAAATCGAGAGCATTGCGGATTCTTCTTTGAATATCGCCAAAGCTTTCGGAAGAAAATTCGAACAAAACGTGAGTTTTTCCGAAAGCCAGAACAATAAAATAAAAAATATGTTCGATATCGTCGAAGAAGCGCTCGATGTCATGTGCACCAATCTGGCTTCGGAATACAAAGGCGTGAATACCAAAAAAGCCTACGAGATGGAAAGAGCCATCGACAACGTCCACACCATCCAACAACAGGAACATCTCTCCGCTATAGAAGAGAAAAAATACGACTATCCCACAGGTATCATATATATGGACATATTGGGAGATTGCGAAAAATTGGGAGATTATATCATCAATGTAACCGAGGCCATAAAAGAAGTCGGCATTACGGATATTTGAATCTTCCCTAAAATCGAATACTTATTAAAACAAATATGGCAAACGAAGATTTATTGAAAAAAATCGTATCTCATGCCAAAGAATACGGTTTCGTTTTTCCTTCATCGGAAATCTACGACGGATTGGCTGCCGTATACGATTACGGCGAATACGGAGTCGAATTGAAAAACAACATCAAAAGATACTGGTGGGAGGCTATGGTCCGTCTCCACGAAAACATCGTGGGAATCGATTCGGCCATATTCATGCATCCCGATATATGGAAAGCATCCGGGCATGTGGGAGCTTTCAACGACCCTTTAATCGACAACAAGGATTCGAA
Source organism: Marinifilaceae bacterium (assembly GCA_041846495.1). GTDB lineage: Bacteria > Bacteroidota > Bacteroidia > Bacteroidales > Marinifilaceae > JBGZEX01. The sequence goes on along the minus strand of JBGZEX010000045.1, from coordinate 11,434 downwards.
AAAACGCTATCGGGCGGACGTGCTCATCGAAGACTTTATCGCCAAGCTCGAAGATAAGATATCCAAAGAGATAACCAAAGCGGCCAAAAAGTTTAAAGAGAAATTCGACGAAAAAATGTTTTCGGCCACCAATCCCAACGTATTGCGTCTCAAGCAAGAAATCGCTTCCGTGAGGCATCGCCTTACGGAAGCCCTTAACGCAAACGATCTCAAAGCCTTACGCGACATCATCGTAGACTGCAAGATTACATGTCCCGTATCCGGTACGCTCAACTGGACGGAGGTCCGGCAGTTCAATCTCATGTTTTCCACGGAAATGGGGTCCACGGCCGAAGGAGCGGACAAAGTATACCTGCGTCCGGAAACCGCCCAGGGAATATTCGTCAATTTCCTGAACGTACAAAAAAGCGGACGCATGAAGCTTCCATTCGGGATAGCTCAGATAGGCAAAGCTTTCCGTAACGAAATCGTCGCCCGTCAATTCATATTCAGAATGCGGGAATTCGAACAGATGGAGATGCAGTTCTTCCTGCGCCCCGGAACGGAAATGCAATGGTTCGACTATTGGAAACGGCAGCGCATGGCATGGCATAAAAACTTGGGATTCGATACAGAGGACTACCGCTACCACGACCACGAAAAATTAGCCCATTACGCCAATGCGGCAACCGATATAGAATACCGCTTCCCGTTCGGTTTCAAAGAAGTGGAGGGCATACATTCCCGTACGGATTTCGACCTTATGCAACACCAGAAATTCTCCGGAAAAAAACTGCAGTATTTCGATAACGAATTGGGGGAATCCTATGTTCCCTATGTAGTGGAAACCTCCATAGGCTTAGACCGCATGTTCCTGCAGGTATTGTCGGCCTCTTTCGCAGAAGAGGAAATCCCCGGAGAAAACGGAGCGGCATCAATCCGCACCGTTATGAAGATTCCTCCCGTACTCGCCCCCGTAAAACTTGCGGTCATGCCCTTGGTGCGTAAAGACGGGCTGAACGAAGTAGCCGAAAAAATCGTCCGTAACCTCCGATACGAATTCAACTGTCAATACGACGAAAAGGATTCCATCGGAAGACGCTATCGCCGCCAGGATGCCATCGGCACGCCCTATTGCATAACGATAGATTATCAAACCCTCGAAGACGGCAGCGTTACCGTAAGGGAACGGGATTCCATGGAACAAAAACGCATCTCCGTCGAAAACATCGAAAGCATCGTAAAAGAAAATACCGATATGGGAAAACTTTTAAAAGCCCTCGATACGGAATAAACCCCGGTAAAACCGCTAAAAAACGGAGAGGCATCTAAACCTCTCCGTTTTTTATCAAACCAAAATCCGGAACTTCGCATGCTTGCCCCACCGGAAATTTACGCAACCGGATAAAACGGCCAATTTCTCCGCAGGAGTGGGAAAACCCTTATATATGCGCCCGATTGCTTCCCGCAAATCGGAAGCCTTCTTCAATTCATCGACAAAATCGGCCAAACGGGCATCCGTCAATATACCGGAATAAAATTCCAATCCCTCGATTTCACAACATCCGGATTCGAAAGCCGCAATGCGGAATCCTCCGTATACATCGTCGTATTCCGCATAAACTCCGGAACTCAAAGCCGTTCCCGGCAAAAACACGTAATTGGATGCAATACGCCTCATTTCCGCCCGCTTATACGAAAAAGGGAATCGGCTCGACGCCTCATTTCCAATTCTCTCTCCAAAGTGCGTACCCGGGAATCCCCCGCATACTTGCGGTAGAGACGCATATCCCAAGCCGAACCGCTCCGTTTTTTCAATTCGCACAATTTATCCGCATCCGGAAAAATCACCTCCAATCTATCGTAGACGGAATCTATGTACTGAGTCCATTCATACGTATTGGCAAAAGTATCCCGTTTCAGGGATATATCCCTTAACTTAAGAGTATCCTTTCCGGATTTCGAAAGGAAATACGAGGTAATCCTGTTATTCTCACCCCTATCGGCAGAGTCCAATTTCACGGTAACCGAAAAACTGTAAAGCCCCGGAACGAGACTATCGTTCAAAGCATGGAGATGGGTGTAACAGGAATCGAAGCGAAGCGTATCTCCTACGGAGAATATATTGAGCGAATCGTTTTTACGCAGTTCTTTCAATATGAGCCGACATTGGGTTATCTTACGATTAAGAGAATCGATAACCGCATCGTACACCTCGTTCATCATCCGCCGGTCCGCCACATAATAATGCATACAACTGTCGAAATCCGCCTTCTCTATGCCGTATTTCACGAATAAACTTTTATACAAAGAGTAGTTCTCCTTATTATCCCGAGCCTCCTTATCCAGGGTCGCATCGAGAATATGCATCTCTATCAAAAGCGACGAAAATTCCTTTTCATTCAGGGGTAAACGGGCATGTCTGCAACTCATCCCCAAGAATATAAATAAAACCGCCAAACCTTTCTTCATAAATCCCGCCCTATTTTTTCCATTAATTTCGAGGTAAACAAAAAGTTGTGCACCTTCTCGTTCTTTACATTAAAAAGTTCTTCCTTGCTCCCTTCCCATTCCTTTTTCCCCTCATCTATAAAAAATATTTTTTCTCCTATATTGAAAACCGAATTCATGTCATGAGTATTGACCACCGTCGTCATATGGTATTCGTGGGTAATATCCATAATAAGCCGGTCGATAACCCCCGAGGTAAGCGGATCCAGACCGGAATTCGGCTCGTCGCAAAAGAGGAAATGGGGCTGAAGCACGATAGCCCGCGCTATCGCCACCCTCTTTTTCATCCCCCCGCTTATTTCGGAAGGGAAAAGCCGGTCGGCCTCCGTATCCAAATTCACTCTTCTCAGACAAAACACCGCCCGTTCGTGATTTTCTTCGGGAGTATTCTTGGAAAATATATCCAAAGGGAAACGCACGTTATCGATTACCGACAATGAATCGAAAAGAGCTCCTCCCTGAAAAAGAATACCGATTTCATTTCTCAACTGTTTCAACTGCCCGGAATTCATCTTCGTAATATCCCGGTCGCCGTACAGGATGCTGCCCCTATCTATGGACTCCAAACCGATAACGGTTTTCAATAAAACCGTCTTTCCGGAACCGCTTTTCCCGATCACCAGATTGACCTTCCCCGTATCGAAAGTCATACTCACATCCTTGAGCACCTCCCGGCCGTCGAAACTCTTATGCAATCCTTCTACCTTAATCATTACAACAACAATTGAGTCAACACTAAATTAATCATCAGTATCAATATACTGCTATGTACGATGGCTTTGGTCCCGGCCGTACCGACCTCCCGGGCTCCGCCTTCGACCGAGAACCCGTAAAATGCCGGAATGGACGTAAATATAAAAGCGAAAAACAAGGTCTTTATAACCGAATAAAATATATAATAAGGCCGGAAAAATGCTTGAAGCCCGAATATGAAATCCTCGAAATTAATAACTCCCATCATAATCCCCGTACATAATCCCCCCAATATTCCGATAAATACGCTGAAAATATAAAGTATGGGATTAATCACGAAAGAAGCCAACATTTTGGGGCCTATCAAAAAAGAAGCCGAATTTATTCCCATCATTTCCAAAGCATCTATTTGTTCCGATATCTTCATACTTCCGATTTCAAGAGCTATATTACTCCCGATTTTACCTGCAAGAATAAGACTCACTATAGTGGATGAAAACTCCAAAATCAGGATCTCCCGAATAAGATAGCCTATAAGATATCTCGGCAGGAAAGGATTGCTCATATTATTGGCGATTTGAAGGGTAATCACCGCTCCTATAAAAAAAGATATGATCAATACCAAAACGATGGAATTAAGTCCCAATTTTTCGAATTCATTCAATAACTCCTTCTTAAAAACCTTCCATTTCACAGGTCTTGCGAACACCCTCCGAACAAACAAAAAATAAGCTCCGATCCGGTTTAATATTTTCATACCGCAGAAATTCTAAAAACACATTCTCCCATATAAAAAGTACGAACAATTCGGGTTATGGAATAAAACCCCTCCAATTGCAAACCTCAATCCGATTTTTTAATCCGATTTCAATACAAAAATATAAATATTCCCGGATTTATTGCTAAATTAGGAGGCAATAAACCTTATTAAGCAATGAGAGTCGTCTTCAAAACATATTGCAGATTTTATCCCATAAATAAAGAATAATGACACAAAAGCCCTATTGTATTATCATGGCCGGAGGTGTAGGACACCGGCTTTGGCCTCTAAGCAACGCACGTCATCCGAAACAATTCACAGACATTTTCAATACCGGAAAAACATGCATACGACAAACTTACGAACGTATTGCGAATATATTCCCTCCCGAACGCATATTTATCATAACGAGAAAAGAATTCCGGGAAATCACCCGGGAACAAATTCCCGAAATTCCCGTAGAAAACATATTATTGGAACCCTGCAATCGGAATACGGCTACATGCATCGCCTATGCCGCATATAAAATAGAGGGGATAGCCCCCAATGCCGTCATGCTGATCATTCCGTCCGATCACTTCATAACAAACGATATCGCTTATATAGAGGATATCGAAGAAGGAATCGAATTCGTCGCCCGGAATACCGGACTCCTTACCATAGGCATTAAACCGACCCGTCCGGAAACCGCCTACGGATACATACAGGAAAAAAACTCCTTCGGAAAAGAAAAAATCACAGGAGTCAAAACTTTTACCGAGAAACCCAGTCCCGAAATAGCCGAAATGTTTATCAAATCCGGAGATTTCCTTTGGAATTCCGGCATCTTCATATGGAAAACCCAAGATGTGATCGAAGAATTCAAAAAACATATGTACGACCTCCATCTCCTGTTCACGACCAACTCTCTGTTGAATACTCCCGGCGAACAGGAATTCATCGATTCCATATACGGACAATGTTACAATGTTTCCATCGACACGGGCATAATGGAAAAATCCTCCAACGTCTACGTACTCAAAGGAAATTTCGGATGGACGGATATAAGCACATGGCACGGGCTTCATAAATTAGTCGGAAACGACGAAAACAACAATGTGGCGAATACCGAGAACGTAATATTTCAGGAATCCCAAAACTGTACGATTTTTGTAAATAAAGATACGAAAGTCATCGTCCAGGGAATGTCGGATGTCATCGTCGCCGAAAAAGACAACTATCTTATGATATGTCCTCATAAAGACGAAACCAAGATTCCCTATCTCTACAAACTATGGAAATTCAAACATTAGGATATTAACTTCAACTTCACATCCTCTATTCTGGCCTTATCCATACGTATGACTTCTATGGACAGCCGGGAGGATATCGGAATCACTTCGTGTTCCCGGGGAATGCTTTCGTTATAGTAAAGGACCAAGCCGGCCAGGGTTTCGTATTCCTCGTTTTCGGGAAGTCCTATACCGTATTTTTCATTTATATAATCCACATCCAATCTTCCGGAAAACACATAGGTTCCATCCTCCAGGACCTCTTCTTTCAAGCGGGGCTTATCGTGTTCGTCTTCTATCTCCCCGAATATTTCCTCCATAATGTCTTCTATGGTGACCATGCCCGCAGTCACGCCGAACTCGTCCACGACGACAGCAATACTCCGCCGTTCCCGAATAAACCGCCGGAGCAATTTAAGGGCCGACATGGTTTCGGGCACGATGAGGATCTTCGTCAATATGGAATTTACGGATTCCGGATTATGAAAAAAAGCGGACGAATGAACATAGCCGATAATATTGTCTATCGAATTCTTATATATTAAAATCCGCGAAAAACCGGTAAGACTCAAAAGTTTAAGCACCTCATCCGTAGAACTCTCCAAAGGTAAAGCCACCATATTCGTCCTGGGCACGATACATTCCTTCAATTTTATATCCGAAAAATCCAGGGCATTTCTGAAAAACTTTATCTCGTTTTTATTTTCCTCTCCGCCTTCTTCCGATTCCCTGTTTTCCAATAAAGCGTTCAACTCCTCTTTAGTTAAGGAAAACGTCCCCAATACGTATTCGGACAACTTGATACCCTTCAAAAACTCCATTCCTCCGACAAGAAACTTTGCCAGGGGATAAAACAATATATATACGGGGAAAAGCAATACGGCCGAATATCGCAATAACCGACTTGCAAAAGGGATGAATACGAATGCCGAAGAAATCAGAAATACCGCATAAGAAACCGCTAAGAGCACAAAAGAAATCGATAAACGTTGCGATTCGGAATTCAACAAAGCCAATGCCGCCGTCCAAAATACGACAATTGCCGCATCCATGGATAAAATAAATACCATAGGCTTACGATAATAACGGGAAATCAATCGGGAAACCCAAACTTCATCCCCGCTCTTAACTCCGAAATTAATCCGTCCGGCCGTACGAAAAGACAATGCCAATCCCAAAAACACCAAACCGAAAAATGCCGGCAATATCGAAAAAATCTCAGAAGACATAGCTATTTCCGCATTTCGATTTCCAAGGTCCCCGATATGTTTTTAAACTTCGGATTACGAATATCCTGGTCCGACTCGAACCCGTTTCCTTCAATGACCTGTCCCTTATCGGTCAGGCGTACATATCTGTCGGAATAAATCGTAGCTTTTTCCATATCCCAAAACAAAAGCTCCGTTTCAAGTTTTTTCCCGTCCGGATTTCTAACGACCACCTGATCTTTCAATGTCCAAATACCGTCCTCTTCATTTTTCTTCGCATATTTGCAACTTATGGTGCCCACCAATTCTCCGTTCGGATTAAACGATTCCGCATATAATCCCGAAGGGAATTCGTCATACTCCTCCCGCTCCTTTTTGTATTTGAAATATTCGGGTGTACGGAGGATATAACGCACCTTGGCCGAATCGGAATAAACCAACTCCAAACTGTCTCCCGAAAGCAATGGTAAAGAGGAGGCCGACAGGAATTCATTCACCTCCTTAATATTGTTATTGCATGAAAAAAGCATCGCCATCCCCCACAAGACGGCAATGCTTTCAAACATTTTTTTTATTCCCTTCATTTAAACCGCGCTTTGGTCGTTTCATTTATCCAACCTCCTATACGCACTACCGAACCTTCGGTTATACTTCTGAAGAATGCCTCTTCTTTAGAAGGGAAGTATTGGGAATATTGGGCGATAAGATTATTCGCCTCCTCTTTTACGGAAGGATCTTCCGTCTTGGCTTTGATGAATTTATCCACTGCCGCCCAAAACAAGGTGTGTTTTTCGAAATCGTCGCCGTCGTATGTCTTACTTGCAAAAGCATAGGCTTTCCCCAATATGATATAAGCTTCTCCGGATTTCGGATTGACTTTGAGCATTGTCATCGCCGCCTGCTTGGCTTCTTGAAATTTCAACTGAGTAAGCTTAAGCAAGGCCAATGTCTTGCTGCATTCGTAAGATTCCCGAGCTTCCGTACATTTGGTCAAAGCTTCTTTCAAATACATATCCGCCTTTTCAAGCTCTTTCTTCCTCATAAAAAATACGGCTAAGTTATAAGCTCCCGCATAAGAAGGAGACAACTTATACATGGCTTCCGATGCTTCCCCGAATAAAGGAATATCCGTTGCATCGCTCTTTTGCAAAACAATCAATATCTCTTTAATGACTTCCTCATTTTCCCGGTTTTCATTAAAACGGGGCGTCAACAATTTAGTCAAGGTTTGAGCATCCGCCACTCCGGATTCGATGAACATCGCATTCACTTTCTCCAAAGCTTCTTCGTAAGGTTGAGGTTTCTTAACGGCAGCAATCTGTTTTGTCAAAGTCCCCGATATCCGAACATAAAGATCTACGAATTCGTCGGCGGACAGATTCCCCGCAAACAACAACCGTCCCGCAGACAATAGAAGCATTTGCGAAATATAAGGATGCACCTTTTCTTCCAATCCGTTGAATGATTCCAGCAAATAGGTGTAACCTTGTTTAAGTTTCACCGGATCCGAACCGAAAAAACGAATAAGATCCGCTCCTTTTTTACCTACGATATAAGCTTTCGGATATCTCGGGTCGTCTCCGAAATATTGAATTCTTTGGTCGTAGACCATCATTAAAGTATCGAAATATGCTTTTTTCTTAGTCTTCAAATACATATTCAGCATAATCTCCTCGCCTTTCACATAGGTGTTCAACTGATAAGCCGGAGCATTCTTATATACGTATCGCCAAGCCGGCAAAGCATCCGTATAATTCTTCTGCTTCACGAATTCGAGGTAAATCGATGCATTTCTCACTGTTTGGGCACTATCCGTCCCATACTTGGAATCTTTTGTCTGGGCATAACCGCTTACGGCAAAACATATAAAAGCAATAAAAAAACAATTTTTTTTCATTTCTCTATGATTAGGTTCTGATTTGACTTCTCGTTTTGCAAAGATAATATTTATTTCAAAGTATTAAAGATTAGAATCTCATTTAATCCCAATAAATTTAAATGTTCTACATAAATCACACCTTCGATTTTATGCTCCACATAAGATTTATATCCTCCCGTCAGAATAATTCTGCCTTCGGGGTTGTTTTTTTTAAAATCGTCCACATACTTCTGAATTTCAAAAACCATGCCAAGCATCACCCCGTTTATGATAGCGGAAGAGGTCGTATCGCCTACGGCTCCGAATTCCGCACAAGGCTCCAGCAAAGGCAGTTTAGCCGTATATTCATGCAAAGCCCTGAAACGCATTGCCGGACCGGGAGATATGTTGCCCCCCGAATAACGGCCGTCCTCCGTCAGATAATCATAGGTAATAGCCGTTCCCATATCGACCACCATTACATTCGTACGGGGATATATGCTGCGGGCCCCGACGACGACGGCTATTCTGTCCATACCGAGGGTTTCGGGCGTACGGTAATCTATACGTACGGGTAACGACATTTCCCGGGAGGCAACCATAAACACTCCCGCCCTGCTCCGTATCCATTCGAACAACGCCTCGTCCCACCTTCCGCTCACGGCACATAAAACCCGGACATCTCCGGAATTTTCCGTCATAAGGGATAAAGAACGCATCATATCTTCCTTGCCGATTCCGGTATATACACAACGCCTGTCTTCGTATACCGCATATTTCAAACGGGTATTTCCCAAATCCATAACCATATTCATATCTCAGATTTTAATCCGCAAATTTCCCGGTACATCTTTTTTACGGCATCCGTCATGGCATCCACGTTCCTTATATCCGGAACGACCAAAGAGAGTTTTTCTTTTTTCTCAACCATACGGGAAGGTATCGCCTGTCTCTGTACGAAACGGAGCAAGGCGGTAAACCTGTCCGAAGCATAATAAGGCGCATTTTGATCCGAAGGAAAGAAAAGCACCATCTTACCCTCTTTTACAATCAACCGTTCCGCACCTATTTCCACACACATAGGCCTTATTTCCACTATTTTCAAAAGGTCTTTCAAGGGTTTCGGGACGGGTCCGAACCTATCCCTCAATCCGTTCTCGAAGTTTTCGATTTCATCCCTTTCCTTCATATTATCCAACTCCCTGTACAGTTTTATCCTTTCGCTTATATTCTCGACATACGTATCGGGAATCATCACCTCGAAATCGGATTCTATAAGACATTCGTGCGAAACGACCTCCTCATTATGAACCGGCATATCCGGATTTTCGGCCCGGAGTTCGAGCAGGGCTTCGTTCAATATACGGTAATAAGTCTCGTACCCTATTTCCGCAATAAAACCGGATTGTTCCGCTCCCAACATATTCCCGGCTCCCCTAATATCCAAATCCTGCATGGCGATATTGAATCCGCTCCCGAGTCCGCTGAAATCCTCTATGGCTTTCAACCGTCTCCGGGCATCCGAATTTATAAACTCCAAAGGAGGAGAGAGCAAATAACAAAACGCCTTTTTATCGGAACGTCCCACCCTTCCCCTCAATTGGTGCAAATCGCTCAATCCGTAGTTCTGGGCATCGTTTATAATAATCGTATTGGCATTGGGTATATCCAATCCCGATTCGATTATGGTCGTAGCCACCAATACGTCGTAATCGCCCCGTACGAAATCGTGCATAACCTCCTCCAATTCGGCTCCCGTCATCCTTCCGTGAGCGCTACAGGTCTTCACTCCCGGCAATATACGTTCCAACATCCGCTCTATGGTCCCGAGAGAATCCACCTTGTTGTGAACGAAAAACACCTGCCCTCCTCTAAGAACTTCGAAACGGACGGCCTCCTCAATCAATTCTTCGCTGAAACGATGCAATTCGGTCACGATGGGATATCTGTTGGGCGGAGGAGTACGGATAATCGACATATCCCTCACTCCCATAAGCGAAAACTGAAGCGTACGGGGAATGGGGGTTGCCGTCATCGTCAACGTATCCACATTCAAACGCAACTGTTTCAACTTCTCTTTCACACCTACCCCGAATTTCTGCTCTTCATCCACGATAAGCAGTCCCATATCCTTAAAAATCACATCTTTGCCCGTAAGCCGATGGGTCCCGATGAGAATATCCACCTTCCCTTCCTCCACCTCCTTCAAAACGTTTTTCACCACGGAAGCATTGCGCATCCGGCTGATGTATTCGATTTTGCAAGGCATCCCCTTAAGTCGCTCGCAAAAGGTATTATAATGCTGATAGGCCAATATGGTGGTGGGCACCAAAACCGCTACCTGCTTATTGTCGGCCACCGCCTTGAAAGCCGCCCGTATGGCGACTTCCGTTTTTCCGAACCCCACATCTCCGCAAATCAACCTGTCCATAACCCGGGGAGCTTCCATATCCCTTTTCACGGCCTCGATGGCCTTTTCCTGATCGGGCGTTTCGTCGTATACGAAAGAAGCCTCCAACTCCTCCTGAATATAAGAGTCCGGCGAAAAAGCAAAAGCCTCCTCCTCTTTTCGCCTGGCGTAGAGAGCTATCAGTTCCCGGGCAATATCCTTCACCCTGGATTTGGTTTTCTGTTTCAACCTGTTCCATGCGGTTCCCCCCAATTTATCCACCCGGGGAGGTTCCCCGTCCGCCCCTCTGTACTTCGATATCTTATGCAAGGAATGAAGTCCCACATAAAGCTCGGAATTATCCCTATAAACGATACGAACGGATTCCTGGACGTTCCCCCCGTTCTCCACCTTGACCAAGCCTCCGAATCGACCTATTCCGTGGTCGATATGCACCACGTAATCCCCCGGATGCCATTGGCGGAGATCGTTCAAAGAAACCGATTCCCTGCCTTTTTTCGTGTAGGAGGCATGAGTCCTGTACTTATGATAACGGTCGAATATCTGATGTTCCGTAAACAGACATATTTTTTGTCCCTCATCCACAAACCCCTCATGTACGATACCGCTTATATGAGACATTTCCACTCCGTATTCCTTATCCTCGAATATGTCTTCCAATCGCCGGATTTGTTTCTCGCTCAGAGGACATATATATACGGCATATTCCTCCTCCTACTTTTTCACGAGATAATCCGCCAACAT
>JBGZEX010000044.1:0-19523 GCA_041846495.1 Marinifilaceae bacterium | reverse complement strand
GGAGTAGGCCGTCGCGAAGTAGGACACGGAAATCTTGCATTGCGGGCATTGAAACCGGTGATGCCCGAAGATTATCCTTATACGGTGCGTATCGTTTCGGATATATTGGAATCCAACGGTTCTTCTTCGATGGCTACCGTATGTGCCGGAACATTAGCTCTTATGGATGCGGGTATTCCCATTAAAAAACCGGTGGCCGGAATCGCTATGGGATTGATTACCGATAAGGGATGTGAAAAATATGCGGTGCTTTCCGATATTCTCGGGGACGAAGATCATCTCGGAGATATGGACTTCAAGGTTACCGGAACCGTAGACGGCATTACGGCCACTCAAATGGATATAAAGGTGGACGGATTGCCCTATGAAATATTGGAAAAGGCTTTGGAACAGGCCCGGCAGGGGCGTATGCATATAATGAATATCATTACCTCTACCATGCCCGCTCCGAGACCCGACCTCAAGCCTCACGCCCCGCGTATGGTTACTTTGACCATCGATAAGGATCAGATCGGATCCGTTATCGGTCCCGGCGGTAAAATCATCCAGGATATACAGGAAAAGTCCGGAGCTGTGATAACCATAGAGGAAGTGGATAACAAAGGTATAGTGGATATTTCCGCCACCGATGCAGGCTCTATCGAAATCGCATTGGCAAGGATTAAGGCTATCGTTGCCAAGCCCGAAGAAGGGGAGGTTTACGATGGCGTCGTAAAATCGATTATGCCCTTCGGTGCTTTTGTGGAAATATTGCCGGGTAAGGACGGATTGCTTCATGTGTCGGAAATCGATTACAAGCGTATAGAAAATGTCGAAGACGTATTGCATGAAGGAGACCGGATTAAGGTTAAACTTTTGGAAATAGACGATAAGACCGGGAAATTGCGTCTTTCCCGCAAGGTGCTTATGCCCAAACCCGAAAGGATTGCCGCTAAGGATGGAGAGCGGAAAGGCGGCTTCGGCGGTCGTCGCCGTGAGCGCGGAGAAAATCCGAATTCGGCGGAATAAATATCGGATAGAGTTGTAAGGCAGGTCGTACGGAGCAGATTAAGCTTTGACGACCTGTTTTTTGTCCCGGATATTTATAAAAATAAATTTTTTATATTGTGTTTTACGATATATTCCAATTCGCTTATTATCATTGCAGTGGCTCCCCATATGAAATGAGGACCTATTTTATATCCGGGAGCTTCGATTTCCGTATTGTATTTTCGGATAATACGGGTTTCTTTGTTGGCGTCGTCGAATAATTCCTGCATCGGTACGAGGAGAAGTTCCGCAACTTCATGCGTTGAAGGGGAGAATTCCGGTCTGCTCAAAGCCGTTCCCAAAATAGGATATATGTTGAAATTGCTTGCAGGTACGTATACTTTGGTCAATTGTCCGATTATGGATATTTCTTCGGGACGTATGCCTATTTCTTCATAGGCTTCTCTAAGAGCCGTTTCTAAAAGAGAGGCATCCGCTTTTTCCATTTTTCCTCCGGGGAAGGAGATTTGCCCGGGGTGGCGTCGGGCATCTTCCGGACGTTTTATAAAGGGAATCGACAATTTATTTCCATCCGGAACTACGGCTATCAATACGGCGCCCGATTCTGGCTTTTCTTTATGTGCGGATTCGTCCGTTCCTGCCGAACGCGGATGCGGCATTTGGGTATTATGCGCCTTTGTCCCGGGCAAATCTGTCGTCAATGCGGTTCTGAAGAGTTTCATAGATAATAAACTGATAATATAAAGATATAAAATAATAATTCGAATCGTATCTTAAAAAGATTTTTTTGAGGATGTTTCCGAAATATTTTTTTATTAAGATGAAAAATGCTAATTTAGCGTATTAGTTTACGATATTAACAATTAATCATGACCACATCAGAATTCAGAAAAATTATTTTGGAAGGTATACCCGAAGAATTGCCGGCACCTAAACCTTATGACTTGAAAATAAGTCATGCACCTAAGCGTAAAGAAATTCTTTCCCGGGAAGAGAAAGGTTTGGCCGTACGGAATGCTTTGCGTTATTTCGAACCCCGTCATCATAAAATTTTAGCTGCCGAATTCGCTAAAGAATTGGAAGATTACGGGCGGATTTATATGTATAGATTCCGTCCCGATTATGAAATCCATGCCCGTCCGATCGGCGATTATCCGGCGCGGTCCAGGCAGGCTGCCGCAATTATGCTGATGATAGACAATAATCTCGATAAGGCGGTTGCCCAGCATCCTCACGAATTGATTACTTATGGAGGAAACGGAGCCGTATTCCAGAATTGGGCGCAATACCGTATTGCGATGAAATATCTGGCCGAAATGACGGAGGAACAAACTCTGGTTATGTATTCCGGACATCCTATGGGGCTTTTCCCTTCTCATAAGGATGCACCGAGAGTGGTGGTGACTAACGGTATGGTGATTCCGAATTATTCCAAACCCGACCATTGGGAGAAATTCAATGCCTTGGGCGTATCCCAATACGGACAGATGACGGCCGGTTCTTATATGTATATAGGTCCTCAGGGCATCGTTCACGGAACTACGATTACGGTTTTGAATGCCGGTAGGATGATCGATAAAAAAGGAGAGGGACTGGGTGGAATGCTCTTCGTTTCCGCAGGACTGGGCGGAATGTCGGGAGCTCAACCCAAGGCCGGGAACATAGCCGGATGCGTGAGCGTAATCGCTGAAATCAATCCCATGGCTACCCGGAAACGTTATGCGCAAAAATGGGTGGATGAAGTGATTGAGGATTTGGATCTGCTTATGGAGCGGATTAGAAAGGCCAAAGCGGCTAAAGAAGTGGTTTCCATAGCCTATCAGGGGAATGTGGTGGATTTATGGGAGCGTTTGGCCGAAAGCGATATATCCGTAGAATTGGGCTCCGACCAGACCTCGCTTCACAATCCCTGGGCGGGAGGTTATTATCCGGCAGGATGCGGTTTCGAAGAAAGCCAGAAGATGATGGCAGAGGATCCCGTTTCGTTTAAGGCAAAGGTAGAAGAGTCGTTGCGTCGTCATGCTGCGGCCGTGAATAAATGCGTAGAGAAATTCGGGACTTATTTCTTCGATTACGGAAATGCCTTTTTGCTCGAAGCATCCCGTGCCGGAGCCGACATATTGAAATCCGACGGTAGTTTTAAATATCCCTCCTATGTTCAGGATATTATGGGACCTATGTGTTTCGATTACGGATTCGGACCATTCCGTTGGGTATGTACGAGCGGAGATCCCAAGGATCTTGCGGTAACCGATAAGATTGCCGCTGTCGTGTTGGAGGATCTTAAAAAGGAAGCTCCGGCGGAAATTCGTCGACAGTTGGAGGATAATATTCGTTGGATAAAATCGGCGGAGGAAAATCGGTTGGTCGTAGGCTCTCAAGCCCGGATATTATATGCCGATGCAGAAGGAAGAATCCGGATTGCCGAGGCTTTCAACAAGGCGATTGCTTCCGGAGAACTCTCGGCTCCCGTTGTATTGGGCAGAGATCACCACGACGTGTCGGGTACGGATTCTCCTTTCCGGGAAACTTCCAATATTTACGACGGTTCTCAATTTACGGCCGATATGGCGATTCATAATGTGATCGGCGATTCTTTCCGCGGAGCTACCTGGGTATCTATCCATAACGGAGGCGGAGTCGGTTGGGGAGAGGTTATAAACGGAGGCTTCGGAATGTTGCTGGACGGAAGTGCCGATGCGGACAGGCGCTTGAAATCGATGTTGTTTTGGGATGTGAATAACGGAATATCCCGGAGAAGTTGGGCTCGGAACCAAGGGGCGGTATTTGCGATAAAAAGAGCTATGGCGGAAAATCCGGATTTAAGAATAACGCTTCCGAATTTTGCCGATGATGAATTGATTGACGGATTATTTTAATCGTCCGAGGTGAAGAATAATAAACAATTGCATAAAACCGGATTTTATCCCGGAATATATAATTATTGCGACCGTATTTGCGAATTATGCAATAAGCGGGATAATTGCGTGAATTATGTAATGGAGAAAAAATTGGAGGAGAAGGGAATAGATCTTACGGATATGAATTTTCAGGAGCATGCCGGGGTCGGAGGATATTTGAAAAACCTGATTTCCGTATTGGATGAAATCATAGTGGATATCGCAAAAGAGCGCAATGTGGAGCCGGACGATATATATATGTCCGAAAAAATCACTAAATACATGTATTCCGATAATAATTTTACGGATTATGTGGAAATGGACGACGAAATAGATATTTTCAGGATATGTTCGATTTATAATTCGATGATGCGGGAGTTGTTGGACTACGTATTTGCGAAGTATGACGAGGATGAGGTTATGGATGCGGATTATAGATTGAAGTTGGAAGATGCTCTGTTTTATGTGGAAAATTACGGAAACCTTATCAACGAAAGATTGAGAGAGGCCGTAAGCAATAATAAAAAAGGGAATAAGGCCGTGGCCGACAGTAACGGTTTTGCAAAAATCGCTCTTTTGATTATAGATACTTCGATGGAGAGTTGGACCTTTATAAAAACTTATCTGTGGAGTAAACGTAAGGCGGTGGATAATATATTGGTCGTTTTGCGACAATTGAAGTCCGACGTGTCAGTTTTATATCCGGATGCTATGAATTTTCAACGTCCGGGTTTGGATTGATTTTTTCTCTTTTCTAGTTAGATTAAAAAAAGAGGCGCTTCGAAGCGCCCCTTTTTTAATGGCTTATTTCCCGGTTTTCTTTTTGAATTTCGAGAAATCGAAAGCAAGAGGTGTTGCTACGAATATGGAGGAATAAGTTCCGATTCCCACGCCTAAAAGAAGGGCGAAGATAAATCCTCTGATGGAGGTTCCTCCGAATATGAATATGGCTATCAATACGACTAAGGTCGTGAACGATGTATTGAGCGTACGCCTCAATGTCGAATTGATGGCTGCATTATCCACCGTTGCCCGTTCCCGTTTCGGATAAAGTGCGTGATATTCCCTTATACGGTCGAGTACGACTACCGTATCGTTTATGGAATAACCGATAACGGTGAGTATGGCTGCTATAAAGGCCTGGTCGATCTCTAAAGAGAAGGGGAATAAACCGGCGAATAAGGAGAAGGCGCCCAATATGAATAAAGAGTCGTGAATCAATGCAATTACGGCACCGAGACTGTATCTCCAATCGCGGAATCGGATCATAATATAGAGGAATATGATAATGAGGGCTAAGAATACACACCAAATGGCGGCTCTCGTTATATCCTCCGCTATGGCGGGTCCTACTTTCTGCGACATCGTACGGTGATTGTCCAAAAATTCTTCCAAGCTCAGGTTATCCGGTAGGAAAGGTTTCAAGCCCTCGAATAATTTTTCTTCGGTTTCGTTATCCGCATCCAAATTATCTTCGTCTATTTTATATTTCGTCATAATACGAACCTGATTGTCTTTTCCTATGGTAGTGACAACGGGGAGAGCATCGTATACCTTTTGGAGGCTTGAAGCGATTTCCTCCACTTTTACCGGGCGGTCGAATTTTACGGTATAAGTGCGTCCTCCCGTAAAGTCGATGCCTTTATCCAATCCTTTGAAACTAAGGGTTCCAACGGCGATAATCACGAATATGCCTGAAACGGTATAGGCCACTTTGCGCTTTTCGATGAATTTGATGCCGGTTTTTCTAAGCCAATCCCGAGTCGTTTTGGAGCTGAAAGAATAATTCGGATTCTTTTTCGAAGCCCATGAGATGACTAATCTGCTGATAAAGATTGCACAGAACAGGGAAGAGAGAATACCGATGATGAAAGTCGTGGCAAATCCTTTGATCGGGCCTTCTCCGAAATAATAAAGGATGAAACCGGTGAGCAATGAAGTGACGTTACTGTCGATAATGGCCGAATAAGCATTCTTATATCCGTCTTTGATGGCAAGTTGCAATCCTTTCCCGTTTTGGATTTCGTCTTGAATACGTTCGTAAATCAGTACGTTTGCGTCTACGGCCATTCCCATGGTGAGTACGATACCTGCGATACCGGGCAAGGTAAGTACGGCTCCGAGAGACGCCAATATCCCGAATATAAAGAAAAGATTGGCCAATAAAGCGATATTGGCGGCAAAACCGGCACCTCTGCTGTAGAATAGCAGCATGTAGATGAGTACTAAGACAAATGCGATGATAAACGACCACATTCCGGATTCTATGGAAGCCTTACCGAGAGAGGGGCCGATGATTTCGTCTCCTATGATATGAGCGGGAGCGGGCAGTTTACCCGATTTCAATATATTGGCTAAGTCTTCGGCGTCTTTCACGCTGTAGTTCCCGGATATTTCGGAACTTCCGTTCGGTATTTCTCCGTTTACCACAGGGGAGGATACGACGAAACCGTCGAGTACGATAGCGATACATCTATCTTTGTTTTCTCTTGTCATTCGTGCCCATATTTTACTCCCTTCATTATTCATTTTCATGGAAACTATGGGTCTGCCGCTTTGATTGTTGAAATCTTTTCTGGCATCGGTAATTACGCCTCCGTCGAGAGGAGCTTTTCCCGTACGGGTGGTAATTTTGAGCGCATGCAAAGTAATAAATCCGTTGTTCTCCTTTGTTTCCCAACGCAAAGAGGAATTCCGAGGGAATAGGGATTTGATTTGCGGCATCGATAATATCGAGTTGATTGCGGCGGTATCTTTGATTTCGGCATAGCCTACGGCGGATGTTCCGCCCGGATTCCCGTCGCGGTTGATATTAGGGCGTAAAAGATTGAAAAGCGGATAGAGATCTTTGTTATCTTCGTCCATTCTTAACGAATCTTTTTCGGATATTTCTTTTAATATCTTTTCAACGGAGGTCGAATCCTGTTTGTCGGCGACAACGCTTTCGCCATTCGTTTTAGAATCGGAAGGGGCTGTAGTAGTTTCTTCCTTTTTGTTTATATCGTTGATTTCCCGTAATTTATTATTGGCGGCAATCATATAAGTGTAAAACTCCGTATTTTCGAATGTTTCGAAGAATTCCAAAGAAGCCGTTCCCTGAAGGAGTTTTCTTACCCGCTGGGCATCCTTGATACCCGGAAGTTCGATGATGATTCGTCCGGATATGTCCGATTTCCGAATATTGGGCTGGGTCACTCCGAAACGGTCGATACGTTTTCTCAGGATGTTGAAAGTATTGTCGATGGCTACATCCGCCTCTTTGCGGATTATATCGAGGACCTCTTTATTGGAAGCTCCTATTTTGATTTTTTCCTTCATTTCTATCGTCCCGAATATATTGGGCGATGCCAATTGTTGATTGGGGGCAATAGTCTCAAAAGCTTCTCCGAATAATGAGACAAAATCTTTCGAACTGTTTTTCCGCATCTTTTGAGCTTCCGCAATCGCTTGGTTGAAAGCGGGATCGCTTGTGTGATTGGCTAAAGTCTTTACGACATCGGCAACATCCACTTCCATGGTGACATTCATACCTCCGCGAAGGTCGAGTCCCAGATTTAATTCTAACTCTTTACATTCTTTATAAGTGAATTTTTGGAGACCCAAAAAGTTATATACGGTCTTATCTCCGATAGAGTCCAAATAATTCCTTTCTTTTACAGGATCACCCTGGGCATATTGCCTTGCGGCTTTTTCTACGGATGTGGTCTTGTAGGTGAAAAACAATTGGTAAAAACTAACCAAAGCAATAGCTATGGCGAGAATTTTGATAGCTCCTTTGTTTTGCATTTGTACTTTATTTTATTTACTTACTTAAATACATTATCCGACGTTGAGGGGCAAAATTATAATATTTTTTGATAAAAACCGCTATTCCGGAAGTATTAATTTAAAAACCATATGCTCGTAATCGATACGGGCTTTATGTTTTACACAGAAATCACTTCCCAATAATCCTAAAATGCTTCGATTGAAATGTTTTTGATAAAGACCGTTTACGTAGTCCATCGGCGTGGAGGCGACTTCGCAACTTCCGATATCGGTATTCCCGATTTTAAAAGATTCGATTTTTACAATCCGGATAGACTCGATGCTTCCGTTGACACTTCCGGATTGAATCTCTCCTTCGCATTCGATGCTCGGTAAATCCGGGAAGAATTTTTCGTCTATTATCGTAATGGAGGCTCCCGTATCGATGAGCATTTCGCCTTTGCGGCCGTTTATTTCGACGCTTACGGCTATATGGTAGCTGTTGTTTTCCAAACGAATGATTTCGAGAGGATAGACGGCATTTTTTTCGGAATATGCGACTATTTTTTTTCGAAGTTTTTTTTGTTTCTTTAATTTGGATATTGGAAACACGATTTGAAATCATTAAAGTTTGAATATCATTTAAAAACATATCCCTCCCTGCCGGATTTATTTAGGTCGGGAAATGTTTTACGGGTATTTGCAATTTCCTGTGCCCTTTCTCGAATTGTCGGGATTATCGTATTGAATTTTGTAAGGTATCCCGATAATTCGGTGCGTTTAAAAAAGTTTCATATCATCCAAAATGCCCATGACTTTTTTCACGGCTTCCGCCGAAGTGTTCAGGAATTGTTTTTCTTCACGGGTAAGTCCGATTTCGATGATTTTCTCTATTCCGTTTTTGCCTAATACGGCCGGAACGCCAAGATAAATGTCACTCATGCCGTATTCGCCGTTGAGCATGGCGCATACGGGGAATATCCTCCTTTGATTCCGGATTACGGCTTCCGCCATTTGGGCGGCCGCAGCTCCCGGAGCATACCATGCCGATGTGCCTAAGAGTTTTACGATTTCTCCACCCCCTGTTTTGGTACGTTCGATTATGGCTTGTATCCGGTCTTTGTCGAGGAGTTCCGTCAGCGGGATTCCGGCTACCGTCGTATAACGGGGGAGGGGAACCATGGTGTCTCCGTGTCCTCCTAACAGGAGAGCTTGTATTTCTTTGGGGGAAATATCGAGTTCGTCTGCAATAAAAGCCCTGTAACGGGCGGTATCCAAAACACCGGCCATGCCGAATACCCGGGAGGAAGGTATTTTGGCGGCGAGATAAGCCGTATATGTCATTACGTCCAAAGGATTGGATACGATGATTATTTTTGCCTCGGGAGAATGTTCGATAACATTCTCCACTACGGATTTAACGATACCCGCATTGGTGGATATGAGATCGTCCCGACTCATTCCCGGTTTACGGGGAATGCCCGAGGTGATAACGATTACTTCCGAATTATCGGTTGCGGAATAATCGTTTGTAACGCCTTTGATACGGGTGTCGAACAGATTGACGGGAGCCGTTTCCCATATATCCAGGGATTTGCCTTCAGCTATGCCTTCTTTGATGTCGAGCAATACGACTTCGTTTACGATGTCTTTTCGCGCAATACAATCGGCACACGTAGCTCCTACATTGCCGGCTCCTACGACTGTTATTTTCATGGATTTTGAATTTACGGGTTTATAATATTTATTTCTGATTCATCCCGTCAAATTTAGTTGTTTTTTGGAATTATCCATAGGATTGCCGGAATAATTCGTTTTTTCAAGAGAAAAGCAGACGGCGTAATCGACGTTTATAGGCTAAAAACCATGACGGCAATACGGTACCTTTGAGGATGCTGGAAACGGTTATGCTGAGCCATATGCCGTTTATTCCGAATTGAGGGAGAGAAGAGAAATAATATGCCATGGGTATTCTCAGCCCGGTGAACAGAATCCCCGACAGAGCAGGCGGAACGGTGCGGCCGCAGCCGTTGAAGGCTCCGGCTGTAACCATTTCCGTGGACATGAATACCTGTGAAAAAGCGAGAATCTTCATATAATTTTCTCCCATTTTTATGGATTCCGGTTCAGGGACGAAAAAGGAGAAAATCGTGGCACCGAAAATAAAAAATACGATACCCGAAATCAACCCGATACTTCCGGCTATAAACATGGTGTATTTATAACCGCGTAAGATTCTATCGTATTTACGGGCTCCGAAATTTTGTCCGATAAATGAGCCGAGTGCCGTCGAGAAACCTGCGGCAGTCATCCATGTGACGGCTTCTACCTGACCGCCTATGCTTTGTACGGCTACGCCACAAGGGCCCCAATTTGCAGCCAAAGTTGCCAAAATCAAAGAAAATACGGCAAAGGATGCATTTTGTGCGGCTGCCGGTGTTCCCAAATAAAAAATACGTTTTATGTATTCTCTTTTCAATGAAAGGATGAATCCGGGTTTCCCGAATACGATTTTTGAAGATGAAATTTTTATCAGGAATATTACGAAAACCACGAGTTGGGAAAACGAAGTGGCAATGGCCGCTCCTCCTACGCCCAATTTGGGGAAACCGCCCCGGCCGTATATGAGAATAGGGTCCAAACAGATGTTGAGTATGAGTCCTATCAAAATGATTTTAAAAGGAGTAGCCGTATCTCCGTTTCCGTTGTACAAACCGGAAAACGTGTTGTTGCATATGATGAAGAATATTCCCGGAGTCACCAGTTTTAAGTATTCCACACCGTCTGCGGCCACTTTTTTTTCGAAACCGAACAAACCGATAAGAATGTCGGAAAAAAGAAGGATAAGAGTCGTATAAATCACTCCTATTATAATCGAAAGATTGATATTGTGTTCGGTGAAGTCCGAAGTTTTTTTCCTGTCTTTAGCTCCTACGGATTGGGATATGGTAATTTCCGCTCCGATTTTCGTAATCAGGGATACGGAGTTGGAAATCCATATGAAAAAACCGGCGGCGCCGACGGCCGCTACCGCTTCGCTTCCGAGTCGTCCCAACCATAACATGTCGGCGAGACTATAGGTTATTTGAACGAAAGATGCGAGGATAAGAGGAACGGACATATTCCACAGATTGCCGACAATGCTGCCTCGGGTCAAATCTTTTTGATTTTTCATCTTTCGTAATAATCGGTTAGGTTTAACGAAACAAAGGGAAATATTGTTTTCTTTCGGCGTTTATTAATGTAAAATAACCTATTACAAAGATAGAAATATTTTGAAAAATCCGCTGTTTTCGGAATAAAACATTCCCCGGTTCAATCGTCGATTTCGAACCGGGGAATATAATGAAATTTTATGAAATTCTCTTTTTCATTCGAAATGGATTAAAACCATAATTCTCCGGATTCTTCGGAGGAGGAGTCGTCTTCCTTGGCTTTTAAATCTTTCAAAGCTTCTTGCCAAGTGATATCATAGGCTTTTGCGATGGATTTGAGATATTTCATTTCATTTTCCGGAATATCTTTTTCGGGCATGTCGATTTTTTTGTCGAGGTCCGTTACGAATTCTCTTCTGGAGCAATAAATCACAACGGGTATTTTCATCGTAAGATCCCAGTGGTCGGATTGGAGTTGGGCGTCGGAAGGCGAGTGGAAGGGGGAGGTTTTTCCGTCTTTGTCGAATTTGGATTCGGCGGCATGCATAAGCCGGATGTTCAATTCGAATTGTTTTCGGGTTTTCTTGAATTTGAAATATCCCTTAAGCCCGACGGGATTTGTGTTTCCGACGAGTTGAGCGTCGTCCTTTTTCATGCTTTTATCCCACGGGTCCGTATCGCAATACGTATAATCGAATAATTCGGCTATGTTTTCGTCGCCTTCCTCATCTATGCCGTCGAAGGTTTTTTTAATGTTTTTGGGAATAAAGAAGTGTTGATGGATTTTATCCTGTCCGTTGGATACGAATTCGCCGGTAATATCTTTTCCCGCTTTATTGTAATACCTTATCCACAATCCGTAAACCGATTGGTCCGAGCGCACATTGAATTTCCGGAGGCTTCCTTCAGCAGGTTTCCATCCTTCTTTCGTATTGGTGAAAGTAATTATTTGCGGATTTTTAATGACTCCTTTCCAATACGGATTTTGGTGGAATCCATATGTTCCGTGTAAATGGCCTTCCACCAAGGTCAGCACGGCCTTTTGAGGATCTTCGTGGTCTTTGTGTTCGATTTCGTTAGTCGGTTCTTTTGCATCTTTACTGCATGCGGTAAAAGCGAAACTTGCCCCGACGATAAACATCAGGACGGGTAATGATTTTAAAAAACTTTTTTTCATGTTGAAATGATTTAAATTTATTGGTAATTAAAATTGCCATGCTACGGAAATGCGGATGTCGCGTCCGCTGTCATGAGCATAATATCTGAATCTGTTCGTGTATTCTTTGTATTCTTTGTTGAAGAGATTTTCCGCTATTACGGAAAAATCGATTTTGTTATTTTTATTTCCCGATACGGAGAATCCGGCTTCGCCTCCGAATATGTGATAGGCCGGAGGAGAGTGGTCTATGAGATCGGTTTCGGGGTCGAAGCGACGTTGTTTGCCGGTATAACGATGCGTGAGCATGAGACGGATTGCTTTGAATCTTCCGGTTTCCGGGAAATTATATTTTAGGGATTCCATGATTCTTAGCGAAGGAATATAGGGAAGATAATTTCCCGTGGAAGATTCATTCGCCCATACCATGCCGGCCGTAGCATGATATTTTAAGTTTGCGAACGGTTCCCATCTTAATTCCATATCGACTCCCCGGAAAAAAGCATCGGTTTGCCGGTATTTGAAAACCGGATAAGTGCCGGATATCACCGTCATATATCTTTTTACGGGTTCGTCATAGATGAAATTTTTGATTTTCTGGAGATAAAATTCCGTCGAAAAGCCGAATACCTTCCCCGAATAGGAAAGGGAGGTTATCCATTTGACGGTACGTTCGGAAATCATGGCGGAATCTCCTTCTACATACATGCCCGAAGCGTGTTCGAGTCCGTTGGCATATAATTCGTGTACGTGAGGGGCTCTCCAGGCCCATCCCATATTGGAAACGAGAGTGAAATTCCCGGGGAAGCGATATTCGCCTCCGATATTGTAAGTGAGATTCGAAAATCTGCGATTTCCTCCGTAACTTTGACTGTAGGCATCTATTCCCCGAGAATCGGTATATTGGCGGTCGAAGCGTATACCGGCCTCAGCACTCCATGTTTCGCACGTATATTTTTGGAATCCGTAAATTCCGAAATCGTTTTCGACATAGTTCGGAATAATGGGAACCACGCCGGTACCCGGATTATTGGTGTTTTCGGTATGTTCGTGCCGGATGCCCGTTTCGGATTTCCAATGTTCGGCATAACGACGCTCCCAATTTATGTCGAAAGCCACGGCATCGAGTTTGAGACTGAGGGAAGGGATATGCGAGAGGTTGTTCCGGCGGGAATGAAATTCGTTTCTCCGATCGCTTTGATAGGCACATTGCAAACCGAATCGTCCCGGCTTTCCCGAATTGTAAAATGCGGACATTTTGAATAATTGATGGACAACCTTCTGGCTGGGTACGTCTATTTCGCGGGAGAAAGGTCCGGTTTTTACCGGACGTCCCAAAGCTATGCGTTTTTTCAAAAGTTCCACATCTCCCATTTGAGAAGAAAACAATACCCCCAACTTCGTGTCGAAACGACTGTAAAATGCTTCGATTCCGTATTTTTCTCTGCGGTATCCCAAGGCTGCGGATATGTCGTTTTCATACATCCCCGTATTATTCAGCAGATAGTTCGCCGTAGAACGGTCTCCTCCCTTGATATGCGTTCCTTGAATCCTCCATGCGAAATCCCGGGAGATATTCCCGTCCATATAGCCGGTAACCGCATAGCGTTTCCCGTTTGTTCCGTAGGCGCTCGATAAGTAGCCTCCCGTTTTCTTACGATTGTAAGGGAGAGGTTTCGTTTCGGTTAGGATTACCCCGCCGAGAGCTTCCGAGCCGTAGCGGACGGCGGCGGCTCCTTTTACGATGTCGACCCGTCCGGCCGCATTCAGGTCCAATTCCGGTCCGTGATCGTCTCCCCATTGCTGTCCTTTTTGACGGACTCCGTTGTTGACGATGAGGATGCGGTTGCCGTACATTCCGTGTATGATCGGCTTGGCAACGGTGATACCGCTTTTAACGGTGTTTACCCCCTTTATTTGTTCTATGGCGGAAGCGAAGTTTTTCCCTAACATTTTTCGGATATCGTTTTCATATACGGATTCCGATACCGTGTTTGCGATCGCCGATTTCCTTTGAGTGCGGACTACGACGTCTTCCAAAGCATTCAATTTGGGCTTGAGTTTTGCTACGAAAGGTTGTCTGCGTCTTATTTCATCTATGGGTGTGGAAAATTCTTCATATCCTATGTAGTGAATATTTACTTTGCCGGACCCTCCCGGCTTGTCCGTGATTACGGCAATGCCGTTCATATCCGTTATATAATTGGATTCTTCGAAATGAATATGTGCATTTGCTAAAGGAGTGTTGCTTTCTTTGTCGCATACTTTTATTTCCAAAGAAGAGATATTCCGGTTTTGGCTATGGACCGATATAAATGAAAGACACCAAAAAAGCAACAATCCGTAATACGTTTTGTGTTTCATACGAATGTTACGAAAATGATTGAAAATTAGAAAATTAAAAATCAATCGTAACAGGGAGGTGCACGGAGCTGATTGGAATTTTGATAAGAAATATACGGATTTTCCTTGTAAAAAGGCAGGGACCGTACGATGAAATTATGTCCTGTACATTCGATATTCGTAAAAGTAGACGGAATATAGGATATTTGCATGAATGCGCAAATCGGACATTCCGAAGCACAGCCGTCGTCCGTATGCCGGCAGGAGTGTATTTCGTGGTCGCAATTGACGTTATGGCTGAGAACCGTTATTTCCAAAGAAATAAAGATTCCCGTCAATAACCATGCGATTTTGATATTTGAAATTTTCCTTTTCAAAATTGATGTGTGGATTAATTCCAATTACAAAATTAAGACGAGTCGGCGAAATCCGGAAAAATTTTCTTGAAAATTAGATTAAAAAAAACGTTATTTAAAAATAAATATTGGTTTTTTTTGTATATTTTTGTCCGCTTGTCGGAAAATCGGAAGGAATTCCGAATTTTTTTGCGACGGAAGGTAAAATTATATGTCATGAAAAAAAATGTAGTTGTGATTTTCGGGGGAAATTCTTCGGAATACGAGATTTCTCTAAAATCGGGAATGAACATATTCGCGGAAATAGACGGCGACCGTTATAATAAGTATTTGATGCGTTTAAGGGGACGTTCGTGGACAGTGGTGGAGGGGGATAGAGAATATCCCGTGGATAAGAACGATTTTTCGTTTATAAAAAACGGTTATAGGATCGGCTTCGATTACGCTTATATCACGATTCACGGGAATCCGGGAGAAAACGGGATGTTGCAGGGATATCTCGATATGATGGGTTTGCCTTATTCCACCTCCTCTCTTCTCGTTACCGCATCGACTTTCGACAAGCATTTTTGTAATAATTATATAAGAGGATTCGGTTATCGTGTTCCCGATTCCGTATTTTTAAAAGAGGAGGGGGTCGTAGACGAAGAGGAGATCGTAGAGAAACTCGGTCTGCCCTGTTTTGTCAAACCTAATGCGGAGGGGTCGAGTTTCGGCATTTCGAAAGTGAATCGTCGCGAGGAGCTCCGTCCGGCCATTGAAAAAGCTTTCGGGAAAGGCCGGGAGGTGTTGATCGAAGAGTTTATCGACGGACGGGAGTTTACATGCGGTATTTACCGGGCGGGGAATAAAAAAACGGTATTCCCCTTGGCGGAAGTCGTGTCATTTAATGAGTTTTTCGATTACGATGCCAAATACGATCCCCGGCAATCCGATGAAATCATTCCGGCGCGGTTTACGCAAGAGGTTACGGATAAGATAAAGGATAGGGTTTCGGCTCTATACGATTTGCTCGGTTGCTCGGGGATTATTCGGGTGGACGGCATATTGAAGGGAGAGGAAATGGTAATATTGGATATCAATACCACTCCGGGAATGACGTCCAATAGTTTTGTCCCTAAAATGATTCGCTCTATGGGTATGGAGTTGAAGGACGTACTCAACGATATAATCGGAGATAAACTCGGGAGCCGATAGGACGTGGCGATGAAAAGCGATTTGTCGGGGAATCCCGACCCGGATAGTATCGACGGCTCCCGTGTCGGGATGAAATAGCCGGAGCGGGATGGTTTTATTTCCGATAACTCTCTTGTTTTTTATCTTCCTCTTTTGCTTTGGTATGCGGTTTTAAAAGGAAAAATGCGCTTTGCAGGAAGACACCGGTAAAGAGGAGTTTAACGGGTTGGAACACCAAAACGATATCCCGGGACAATTCCGTAAGTTTCAATGCACCGCCGATGGCGAGCAGAACGGAAAAAGAATAAATCAAGGCATTGTAACGCAAATTTTTCAGTCCTTTTTCCGTTCGGGAACAGCAGGAGGGAAAAATAAAAATCAAGGCGACGCATATGCATAACAATACGGTATCTTCATGGGATTTCGTTATGAAGAATTCGTAAATTATCCAGCAGATGAAGCCGAAAATAATTATCGTATCGTAAAAATTCGTTTTAAGTTTTTTCATGATTCCATATTTTTGAAATTTGTAATAAGCGATTATTTCGTTTGTTATTTTTGTGAAAAACGATTACTCTTTTTGTGGCGTCGAATAGTCGTTTTTTTATGCCATGATAAACCATTGGGATTTATCACGGCACGTACGGATTTACCTTTACAAGATACGGTAAAATTTTCGAATATTCAAGGAATATTGTTAAATCATCGCTATTCTTCGCTACCCTCGACTTCCGATGTCTTTTTCCGGATATGAGGCCGGCTGTTATTTTTCGGGCCGGACGGAGTGGATGATACCGCCGGCGACGACATCTTCCCCTTCGTATAATACGCAGCTTTGGCCGGGAGTGATGGCATCCGCTTTTCCCCGGAACTCTATCCGCAGACGATGCCCTTCGGGGTATACGGAGGCGTCGTAACCGGTGTTGCGATAGCGTATTTTTACGCTTAGATTTTCTCCGTCGCATAGAGTTTGCCGTTTCATATAGTTGATATCCGTCGCATAGAGGAGGCTGCCTCCCAATTCTTCTTTGCTTCCGAGGATGATTTTATTGCTTTGCGGGTCTATGGACAGCACGTATAGGGGATATCCCGCAGCTACGCCGAGTCCTTTTCTCTGTCCTATCGTATAGTTGGGGAATCCTTTATGGGCTCCTATCACCTTCCCCCGGTTGTCGACGAAATCGCCCGGTTTGAATATTTTTTCGAAATCCGGGATTTCGTCCGTTAGAAATTTCCGATAATTATTATCGGGGATAAAACATATTTCCTGACTTTCGCTTTTTTTCGAAAGACGGGCGAAGCCTTTCGAGCGGGCGATATTGCGAATTTCCTCTTTGGTAAGTCCTCCTATGGGGAATAGCGTGCGTGCGAGTTGTTCCTGAGAGAGCTTCCATAAGAAATAGGTTTGGTCTTTAAGGGGGTCTTCGGCTTTTTTCAGGAAATACCGTCCGTTTTCCTTTCCGATTCGGGCATAATGTCCCGTAGCGATTCGAGTGCAGTTAAGGGTATCGGCGGCTTCGAGCAAATATGTCCATTTTATTGCCGGGTTGCAGACGACGCAAGGATTGGGGGTGCGCCCTTCAGAGTATTCCCGGATAAAATAATCGATGACGGTTTCCCGGAATTCTCGTCTTAGGTCGAGGGTATGATGTTCGATATGCAATCTCTCGGCAACCTCCCGGGCTTCTTTTATCGCTACGGTTTCCTCCTCTGTGTCCGAATCGAGCGGATTGTCGTATATACGGTAGGTTATACCGATAACCTCCCACCCCGCATCTTTGAGCAAAATGGCTGCTACGGAACTGTCGATGCCTCCGCTCATCGCAATTAAGACTCTTTTTTTCATTTACTGCATGTAACGGGTTTCGCTTCTATAGTCGTCTTTTTCGATACGTATGTCGGGTTCCTCGAAATCTCCGGTTTGGGAAAGGAAGAATTTGATATATTTGATACTTTTTCCCCGTTTGAGCCATTGCCGTTCGTAAAAGGTCTTTATTCCCAAAACGGGATCGTCCTCGAAATTCCGGTATAAATCGGATGTGTTTATTTCTTCCCGAAATCCGTTGCATTTGACGATTTCCGAGGTGTAAGCATGGAGAAAACCGGAATCCGTTTTCAAGTGAATGCATCCGTACGGGGAGAGGATGTTTCTGTATATTTTCAGATAGCGACTGCCGGTAAGCCTTTTCCGCACTTTGGACATTTGAGGGTCGGGGAAGGTAATCCATATTTCGTCTATTTCGCCGGGGGCGAATACGGATTCCATAAGCTCCGCCCTCAGGCGCAGGAATGCGATGTTCTCCATGCCGCATTCGACGGCTTGACGGGCCCCCGACCATATTCTGGCTCCTTTGATGTCTATGCCGATAAAATTCTTATCGGGAAACAGACGGGCGAGTTCCACGCTATATTCTCCTTTCCCGCAACCGATTTCCAAAACGATGGGACGGTCGTTATGAAAAACCTCTTCTCTCCACCTTCCTTTGAGGGGATGGTCTTTTTTGAAAACTTCCTCGTGCAAGGGTTGGAATACGTTTTCCATTTCTTCCAATTCCCTGAATCTTTCAGTTTTGCTTTTCCTCATAATATAATTTTAAGCCGACCCCCGATATGCCTTCGAGCCGGGATACGCCCATGAGTTGTGATATGCGGATGCTGTAGTTCCCCGGAGGATAAAAATCCCGGAGGGAATCCAAAGAGAAATATGCGGTTTTCAGTAAAACACCTTGCCCCGCCCAATTCTCCGAACCGGGAAGCGTCAAGTCGAGATTCAGCGTGTCCCTTCGTTTTACGACTCCGGCGGAATCTCTCAAGCATACGGCTATCCATAAATTATTGGCTTTGTAATCGATACGGTGTCTTATCAGTATTTGAGGCTTGTATGTCCATTCCGTATCCGGCTTTATCCGGAATACGATTTCTCGGGATGTCCTCCATATTTCGTCTTCCATGCATTCGTACGTATAACATTCTTTCGTATGAAAACCGCAACCGAGGAAGAGAAAAAATACGATAAGCCAATGTTTCACGGAAAGGGAATTTAAAACTTTAGTTTTTGGGGGAACGACAATATTCTTTTGGCTCCGGAAGTTTCGTCGTCTACGTAATTTATTTTCCCTCCCGAAGTTTTTATCTCCGCCTCTATGGGAGCGCCCAAAAGGAAAGGACGATTGTTCTTCGTATGTCCGGCCGGAAAATCGAAGCATACCGGATAGTCGTAATCATCGACGGCCTCCCTTATGATTTCATATGCCGTTTTTCCGAAATCTTCGCCTTTCATTTTATGAAACCCTCCTACGATAAGCCCTTCGATATTTTCCAATACTCCGGTAAATTTCATGCTTTGCATCATCCGGTCGATGGCGTATAAGTTTTCTCCCACATCTTCGATAAAGATGAGATTCCCTTTGTATTTTTGTTCGAATACGCAGGAACGTATGGTATGGAGTATACTGAGGTTGCCGCCGACTAATTCGCCTTTAGCCGAGCCTTCCCGATTGAGCGGATTGGGCGGGGTTTCGTAAGCGGGGATCCGTCCGAATAAAATGCTTTTGATTTCCTCCATGATTTTTTTGTCCGTATATCCGTATTCGGAAGGCATGGGGGCATGGAGACTTTCTATGCCGAGGGTATTGAGTTTCGAATGGAAAACCGTGATGTCGCTATAGCCGATCACCCATTTGGGAGAACCCTGGAAAAG
>JBGZEX010000043.1:0-3173 GCA_041846495.1 Marinifilaceae bacterium | reverse complement strand
GCTATAAGGACGACGGATTCTCTGCAAGCGGTTCGGGACTTATGGATGATCGTCTTACTCTGTTGAGCAGTGTAACCAAAGATCAAAACGTAGGCGAAAATACGACGGAATTCTCGTTTTTATCTTTCTTCTCACAAATCTCTTACGATTATTCGGAACGCTATTTCGTCGACTTGGTTCTCCGCAACGATGCTTCTTCCAGATTCGGAGCGAATAAGAGAAATGGACTTTTCTATTCGGTCGGTCTCCTTTGGAAAATCAAAAAAGAAGGATTTTTGAAAAATATCGACTATCTGGATGAATTCGATTTTAAAGTGAGTTACGGTACTCAGGGGAATTCATCCATCCCTCCGTATATGACGACATCCTATGTCGGTAAAGTAGGACAAAAGAAGGGCAAGATGAGTATGGGGCTTATGTCTTACGGCAATCCCGACCTCGGTTGGGAACGTCAAAGCAAGTTTACCGCAGGTATCAAAGGGCGTCTTTGGAATACGTTGGAGTTCAACGTCGAATATTATAACCGCATTACGAGCGATATGCTCTTTGAAGTACCTATTTCCCATACCTCCGGTTTGGCTATCGGACATTTGGGCTTTGTGACCCACTTGGAGAATATAGGTCGCTATATGAACCATGGTGTGGATATCCGGCTCGCTGCAAATATTGTCCGGAAGCAGGACTATGGAATATCGGCCTATGTAAATTTCAGTTACAACCGGGATAAGGTACTGGAACTTTTCGATGGACGCGACACCTGGTTCGAACCGGGTTCCCAATTAGGGTATATCGTAGGCAAACCCATTACATTCGTAGTACCGATATACAAAGGCATAAATTCTCAAAACGGTCATCCCGAATGGTATGTGCCGGGCGAGGATATATCCGTTACTACCAAAGACGACGGTAAGGTCGTCGACGAATGGTCGAATACTTTGGAGCAAAATACGGAAGTGGCGGTATATACGCCTATGACCGGCGGGTGGGGAGTCGAGGGCCGGTGGAAAGGATTTTATCTGACTGCCGATTTCGCATTTGCACTCGATAAGCATATGCTTTCTCTGGATAAGCAATACTATGAAAACGACTATTATATCCGTGATAAGAGCCAGAATTACAACGGTTCCCGGAAACTCTTCGACTATTGGAAAGGGCCCGGAGACGTAGCGGAGTTCCCCAGTCTCGACTATGTACGCTCTCAGGGTAAAGTGCATCAAAGCACCTATCTGGATACCAAACTTCTTGAGAACGCGTCGTTTATGCGGTTGAAAAATTTGACTGTAGGTTATCGGCTGCCTCAGGATGTGTTGAAAAAGCAGGGATTCCTCACTTCTGCAAAGATTTATTTTGCAGGGCGAAACCTTGTGACATTTACGAAATTCAGAGGTATCGACCCCGAAGTCTACCAGAATGCCGCTTTCGGAGTTAATCCGAATACCAAGCAAGTTAGTGTCGGTGTCGAACTCGGATTCTAATTATTCAATTAAACTATTATAATATGAAGAATATTAAAATAATAGGCGGATTTATCCTGGCAATATTGATATTTCTTCAATCTTGCGATCTGGATAAAGATCCCAAAAATTATATACCTTTTAAGGATTCCTTCACCACTCTTTCCGATGCCGAAAAGTGGGACAACGGACTTTATTCCACCTTACGGGGAAAGTTCGGAGGAGGCTATGTGCTTCCGCAGGAAGTGCAGGCCGACATGTTGAATGCACATGCGGCATACGGCAATTCTTATGCTGCATTCCACGGCTGGAGCCTGCGTTCCGATGAGAATGTGATAGATGCCGTTTATCACTCTTATTATGCGGCGCTCACGGATGTGAATATTATTTTGGAATGCCTTCCGAAATTGGAGGTCGATGCTAAAGAAAAGGCGACGGCCGAGCGGCGCATCGCTCAATATACCGGAAATGCTCATTTTGCACGTGCTTTTTACTACTTCAATCTTGCAATGAGATGGGGTATGCGTTATGACGAAGCTACTGCAAATAAAGATCTTTGTGTGCCCATCCATACCGAATTCCGGCCGCTTGTAAAACCCGGACGCTCTACGAATGAAAAGGTGTATGCGCTCATTATCGAAGAATTGAGACTGGCCGAAGAATATTTGGCATCGATAAGGGGTAAGGAAGGGGCGGACGAAATAACCGTGGATGCCGTTATCGCCTTGCGGGCACGCGTATACCTTTATATGAATAAAATGAAGGAAGCTCTGATTGAAGCGGAAAAACTGATAGAGTCGCAAACCTATCCCTTGATCGAGCCGCTGACACAACCCCTCCCCGAAGGGGAAGAACTCGCTCCCGATAAAGACCCCTTCGTACAAATGTGGCAAAGAGATAACGGGAAAGAACAGATTTTCCAGCCCTTCGTAGATAAACCCGGTGAACTCCCTACGATTACCGGATTCTATGGAGCCGACCTCGCTGCATATCGATATAATTTGGGAAAAAATAAAGATGTTCAATTCAATAAGCCTGCCTATCTGCCTGCCGGCTGGGTTCTTTATGAGCTTTTCAAAGAAGCGGGGGACCGTCGTGAAAAAGCTTATTTCGAAGCGGCATATACAACCGTCAGCGATCCCGAAAATATTTACGGTCCCCTTTATGTCATATCCAAGTTTAAAGGGAATCCCAAATTTCGCGATCTCGAAAGCAAACAATGGGGCGGTTACGTGCCCAACGGCATTCAGGCACCCAAACCTTTCCGTATCGCCGAGCAATATTTGATTGCCGCCGAAGCGGCATTCGAAACGGATCAGGAGAAAGCCAGACGTTATATCAATGCGCTTAGAAAATCCAGAGGATTGTCGGAAACCGATTTGGCGGATGACGCCCTCAAACAATTGATACGAGACGAGCGGGCACGGGAATTGGCTTTCGAAGGATTCCGTCTTTGGGACCTCCGCAGATGGGGTATGGATATGAAACGCCGATTGCCGCAGGTAGATGCAAACGGGAAAAACTATTTCCTTAGCAGGGACTTCGATTTCGAATTGAAACGGGAAAACAACGACGACTTTTTCGTATGGGGTTTCCCCTCGGTAGAAATGAAAACCAACCGTAATAATATGATACAAAATAAAGGTTGGTAAAATATTTATTCGGTTAAAAATAATTTAATATGAATATTATGCGTACAATAAATAGAATACTTGCATT
>JBGZEX010000042.1:0-2584 GCA_041846495.1 Marinifilaceae bacterium | reverse complement strand
TCTTACTAATTGTTGAATAGTAGGCATTATAACTGCATTTTTAATTAATATAGTTTTATCCAATTTTGGCGTGCAAATGTAGATAGATTTTCCGTAACATCCAAACATTTACGCAGTTTTCTCCGATTTTTCGCCAATAATTTCCCGAAACAAATACGGTACGAATTTCTCATCGCATATTTCGGATACGAATTCTCATATACCTCCGAACGAATCCGCACATAGCACACGAAAAAAAATCTCCCCTCCACACATGGTTATGAAAGGGAGTTGTCTCAAAATGCAAAAGCGACGACGCATGCAAATGAGCCACGTGCCGAAAGTAGAGGCGACGAAAACGCAAAACACGCCGGCGGATTCAATTCTCGAAATCGACAAAACGACGATTAGAGCGCACCGACACAGAATCAAGCGATTACCGAACCGACCGGAAAATCCTTATCCGGCTCTACGAAAGCCAATCTTCCGTCGGGACTTTCCGCCATCAATATCATACCCCGAGATTCTATCCCCTTCAATGTCCGGGACTCGAGATTGATCAAGACCGCCACTTTACGGCCGACCACTTCCTCGGGCTTGTAAAATTCGGCTATACCGGAAACTATCGTACGCACATCGATTCCCACATCCACCTTGAGTTTCATCAGTTTTCGGGTTTTAGCCACTTTTTCGGCCTCCAACACCTTACCGGTCCTTATATCCAATCGTACGAAATCCCGATACTCGACCGAATCCGGTTTGGCCGGTTGTATTTTTGCCTCAGCCGCTCTATTCGTCTCTTTCGTCCGCGCAAGTTTGTCGAGTTGCCGTTGAATCTCGGCATCTTCTATCTTTTCGAACAAAAGTCCCGCCGGATTGATCTTATGCCCCGGAGCTATTACTTCCGCTCCCATATCCTTCCATGCGACAGGTTCGATATTCAGGAAATCCCGTAATTTAGCTGCGGAAAAAGGCAGAAAGGGTTCGGTAAGCACCGATAAATTCCCCGCTATTTGGATACATATATTAATAACGGTTTCCACCCTGCGAGGTTCCGTCTTTATCAATTTCCACGGTTCCATATCCGCCAGATATTTATTTCCGAGACGGGCCAATCCCATACATTCTTTCAAAGCCTCCCGGAAGTGGAAATGCTCCAAATTATCCTCCACCCGTTCTACGATTCCGGGAATCTCTTCCAAAACGCTCCGATCTTCATCCGTCAGTTCTCCCGTTTCCGGAACCACGCCCCCATAATATTTATGCGTCAACACAAGGGTTCGGTTGATGAAATTACCGTATATGGCAACTAATTCGCTATTATTCCGGGTTTGAAAATCCTTCCATGTGAAATCGCTGTCTTTGGTTTCCGGAGCATTGGCCGTAAGCACATATCTCAACACATCCTGCTTATCCTTGAAATCCTCGAGATATTCGTTCAACCAAACCGCCCAATTCCGGGAAGTGGATATCTTATCCCCTTCGAGATTCAAGAACTCGTTGGCCGGTACGTTATCCGGCAATATATAATCGCCTTCGGCCTTAAGCATTGCGGGAAATATGATGCAATGGAAAACGATATTGTCCTTGCCGATAAAATGAATCATCCGGGTTTCGGGATCCTTCCAATATTTTTCCCATTCGGGGGTCAACTCCTTGGTGGCCGATATATAACCTATGGGCGCATCGAACCATACGTACAACACCTTCCCTTCCGCCCCTTCGACAGGCACGGGTACGCCCCAATTCAAATCCCGGGTAACGGCCCGCGGCTGCAAACCGTTATCCAACCAGGATTTACACTGTCCGTACACATTGGGCTTCCACTCCTTATGCTCTTCCAATATCCATTTCTTAAGCCAGGCTTCATAACGCTCCAAAGGCAGATACCAATGCAGGGTTTCTTTCAATTCGGGTCTATTGCCGGTTATAGCCGAAACCGGATTAATCAAATCGCTCGCATTCAAAGATGTCCCGCAAGCTTCGCATTGATCGCCGTAAGCTTTTTCGTTTCCGCAAAAAGGACATTTCCCCACGATATAACGGTCTGCCAAAAATTGGCCGGCCTCGACATCGTAATACTGCATCCCCGTTTTCGCCACGAAATCGTCTTTATCGTAGAGTTTACGGAAAAAATCCGAAGCCGTATCGTAATGCAAAGGCATACTCGTACGGGAATATATATCGAAAGATATGCCGAATTCCCGGAACGATTTCTTTATGAGTTCGTGATAACGATCCACTATATCCTGAGGAGTCACTCCTTCTTTCTGCGCCTTTATCGTTATGGGCACGCCGTGTTCATCGGAACCCCCGATGAAAATCACGTCCTCCCCCTTTTGTCTCAAATATCTGACGTATATGTCCGCAGGTACGTAAACGCCCGCAAGATGTCCTATATGTACAGGTCCGTTCGCATACGGCAAAGCCGTAGTTATAAGATTTCGCTTGAATTTACCCATTTTATCTCATATTAAAAATAACCTTGTCGAAAAATTACGAGGATACAAAAGTAATAATATTTTTTCACTATCTTCGTACCATGAAATTTTAGTAAAATGTACAGACCTTCATTTTTACAAAAGGGCGATAAAGTTGCATTAGT
>JBGZEX010000041.1:0-21019 GCA_041846495.1 Marinifilaceae bacterium | reverse complement strand
TATTTTCCGCTTTTAATAAACCGGGATCGAATACCGGAGACGATTTCGCAAAATCGCTCCCGTTTTCCGAATATATTAAATGGGGGAATGGGGATAAATTCGAAAATATAACGTACTTTTGTAAAGTCACAGTCGATAGAGATTAATGAACAAATGACAAAAATAGGCGTTTTATCGGATACGCACGGAAGTTTGGACGACAAGATTCTGGATTTTTTCAAGGATTGCAGGGAAGTTTGGCATTGCGGGGATTTCGGAAGCATAGAGGTGGCCGATCGATTGGAAGAACGTTTTGAAATCTTTCGGGGGGTATACGGCAATATAGACGACTATTTAATAAAGAGGACATATCCCGGAATACGGATTTTCGAATGTGAAAAACTTAAAGTCGTGCTTACGCATATAGGCGGTTATCCCGGACATTACGAGCCAAAGATATTGCCCGTACTTTATAAAGAAAAACCGGGATTATTCCTGTGCGGACATTCGCATATAGCCAAAGTGATGTACGATGCCAAACTGCAGTGTTTGCATATTAATCCGGGAGCGGCAGGAAATCAGGGATTCCACAGAGTAAGAACCGCTATGCGGTTTATAATAGAAGGAAAAGAAATTAAGAATTTGGAAATTATAGAACTGGAACGTAAATACGGGATTGAATCATGAAAAAATTGATTGTTTTAGTTTTCTTCGGGCTTTTTTATAACTGTGTATTGGGACAGAGAAATGAGAAAGAGGTCGTAAATCAGTCGATGAAGTACCAATATTTTATGGCCTATATAAACCGGTTTTATGTGGATACGGTCAATCTCGAAAAATTAACCGAAACAGCCATGGTTAAAATCTTAAGCGAACTGGATCCTCATTCGGTATACATTCCCGAAAAAGAAGTGGCGCAGATGAACGAGCCTTTAAGTGGAGGTTTTTTCGGCATAGGTATACAATTTACGATTATAAAGGATACGTTGAATGTGGTTCAGGTCATTCTCGGAGGGCCTTCCGAAAAATCCGGTCTTCTGCCGGGCGACCGGATTATCGGAGTGGGAGGCAAGAATATTGCCGGTGTCGGCTTGACGAATGCCCAGGTACAGGAATATTTAAGAGGTCCGAAAGGCAGCATTGCAGAGCTCGAAGTGTTGCGGAAAGAAAGACATATGCATTTTAAAATCGTCCGGGATAAAATCCCCATCCATAGTGTAGAGGCGGCTTATATGGTAGACGATAAGATCGGTTATATAAATATTTCCCGTTTTTCCGCCAATACCTTGGAGGAATTGGAAAATGCACTGCGCAAATTGAATGCCGAGGGTATGACCGATTTGATATTGGATTTGGGACGAAACGGAGGCGGTTTTTTAGGAGCGGCCATAGGTGTGGCCGACCATCTTTTGGATAGAGGTAAATTGATCGTCTATACCGACGGAGTCGAAGGCCGTAAAAATCAATATTCCACTCATTCCGGCTTATTCAAAAAGGGAAGGACGGTGGTGCTAATGGACGAGAATTCGGCTTCTTCGAGCGAAATAGTGGCCGGAGCCGTTCAGGATTGGGATAGAGGACTTATTGTCGGCCGGCGTTCTTTCGGGAAAGGGCTCGTACAACAGCAGTTCCCTTTCCCCGACGGTTCGATGATGCGATTGACTACGGCTTTTTATTATACTCCATCCGGAAGATGTATTCAAAAACCTTATAAAGACAAGGATTATGAATTGGAAGTATGGGAACGCTACAAATCGGGTGAAATGACGGACCAGGGTAAAATCAGAGTAAACGACAGTTTGAAATATTATACGAAAATAAAGGGAAGACCTGTTTACGGAGGAGGAGGAATAAGTCCGGACGTATTTGTTCCCATCGACACTACGCTCAATTATTTTTATGCGAATAATCTTATCGCAAGCGGGAGTATACGGGAGTTTTTATCGGAATATTTGGATAAAAACCGGGATAAGATAAAAAACGACCATCCCGATTCCCAAAGTTTTTTGAAGAATTTTACCGTAACGGATGCCATGTTAGACGAACTTATGGAAATAGGTAAAAAAAATAAAGTGGATCCCGTATCCATTTACCGTGCCGTTAAATTGCGGGACAAAATCCGGGACATCAAATCGATGGAAGAAGCTGTCGATACGAAAAAAAATCCTCCGACGGAAGAGGAGATAAATAAATCCATGGAATTATACGTAAATCCCATAAAAGATAAGTTGAGACGGGACATAAAAGCGATGCTCGGAAGCGATTTATGGGGAACGGAATTGATGTTCCGCATTATGAATGAGGATTCCGAAATCTTTAAAACCGCAGTGCGACTCCTTCAATCCGGAGAATACGACAAACTGCTTTGAACGGACGCTTTCTTTAAGCCTCGCAGTTTCGACCCTTATGATAGTAGACGGGCCTTAAAATTTGTATTCTGAGACGATTTCAACATTCGATGCAAAACTTCCGCACTTGCAATCAACCGGCAATAAAGAGGAAAATTGCCGGTTTTTTATGAATATCCGGACATGGCGTTTCCCTCCATTCGGCCACGGTATGCGTTCGTATATATTCGTCCGGACATGTGAGAGCAGCGGCTATGCATAACCTCGTATCGTTATGCAACGTATTTAGTAAAGCGTCGTAAAGTTTTACATTTCGGTAAGGCGTTTCTATGAATATTTGAGTTTTATGCTCCATCGCCGAAGAGCGCTCCAATTGTTTTAACTTTTTTGTACGCTCATGTCCTTTTACCGGAAGATATCCGTGAAAGGCGAAGTTTTGTCCGTTGAGTCCCGAAGCGATAAGGGCCAGCAATATGGATGAAGGGCCTACCAACGGGACTACTTTTACGCCTTTTTTGTGTGCAATTTCGACCAATTCCGCACCAGGATCGGCAATTCCCGGACATCCGGCCTCGGATATGACGCCTATGTCGTTTTTTTCGATTAAAACGGATAATTCTCTTAAGGTTTCGCAACTGCTGTTTTTATCCAAAGTAATAAAACGAATCGAATCGAGGGAAATGTTTTCATTCAAAATTTTAAGAAAGCGTTTAGTATCCGCCGGATTTTCCGTAGCGAATATTTTCAGTCCGCATATGATATTTTTCACTTCCGAAGGAATGGTATATTCCGTCCGGGAATCGCCCAAGGTGTTGGGTAAAAGATATAGTGCACTCATTCCGAATGATTTTTTATGCAAATATAGGCTGAATGAGCGACTGCTGAAAATATGCGGCGATATTTTTGAAAATATGGTGAGACCCGGATTGAAATACCTCCCCTACGACAAGCCGTGCCGGCAGGGAAGGTGTTCCGTTTCCCGGCAATCCTCCCTCAGGGCTCCGGGGATATAGCGTCCGAATAATACTTGAGAGAATCATCCGTTTCATTATTAATTGCACCGATGATGATATATAACGATAAAGCAATTGATGTCTCCCAATAATCAGAATTTTCATATATTCATAATTTCGATAAAACAAAATCCGAAAAAAACGGAAATGTTCGCACTTATTTCCTGTTAACAAGAAATAAGCAGCTATTGTCCGGATATTTTATACGGAGAAGGAGAGAATTTAAAATTATCGTGTAAATTTGTAAAGATGAAAAATTTTTAAAATGAGATTGAAGATATTAGGAAGCGGCACGTCGCAGGGAGTTCCGGTAATTGCCTGCCGGTGTCCCGTATGTCGATCGACCGATCCTTGTGACCGGCGTTTAAGATGTTCTGCGCTTATCGAAATCGATAAAAAGCGGATATTGATCGATGCCGGACCCGATTTTCGATATCAGATGCTGCGAGAGAATATCGACGATATTCGGGCTATTTTGCTGACCCATCAACATAAGGACCATATCGGAGGATTGGACGACATCAGGGCGTTCAACTATGTAAAAGAAGGACCTGTCGATATATATGCCAATGCACAGACGATAAAAACGATACATAAGGATTTTTCATATGCTTTTTCGGAAATTCGTTATCCCGGAGTTCCGGAAATGAATCTGCATGAAATAGGCGGACAGCCTTTCCGAATAGATGAAATCGAAATCACTCCCATTCCGGTAATACATTATAAATTGGAGGTATTAGGATTCCGTATAGGAAATTTCGCCTATATTACGGATGCCAATTATATATCCGAAGCCTCTTTGAATTTGCTGCGCAATATCGATTATTTGGTAATCAATGCCCTTAGAAAAGAAAAACATTTATCTCATTTTACCTTGGACGAGGCGATTGCTATTGCTGAAGTTCTTAAGGTCAAACGAGCCTATATTACGCATATCGGCCATCAAATGGGATTGCATTCCGTTGTAAGCAAGGAGCTTCCCGAAAATATTCGTTTGGCTTACGATGGAATGGAAGTAGAAATTTAAACTGAAATATAATCGTATAATTAACGATTTTACCTATATTTGTAAGGTATTTATGACAAAATATCCTATTAAAACGATATAATTAAGAATAAAAGTTAGATGGAAAATAATAACGGAGAGAAGATTATTAAAATCAATATAGAAGAAGAAATGAAATCTTCCTATATCGATTATTCTATGTCAGTAATTGTGTCAAGAGCTTTACCCGATGTCAGAGACGGTCTGAAACCGGTACACCGCCGAGTTTTATACGGGATGAATGAATTGGGATTGTCTTCCGGAAAGCCCTATAAAAAGTCAGCCAGAATTGTGGGAGAAGTATTAGGTAAGTACCATCCTCACGGAGACAGTTCCGTATACATGGCTATGGTGCGTATGGCACAGGATTGGTCTCTTCGTTATCCGCTTGTGGACGGACAGGGGAATTTCGGCTCTATCGACGGAGACAGTCCGGCAGCAATGCGTTATACCGAAGCCCGTATGGTGAAAATTACGGAAGAGATGCTGATGGATTTGGATAAAGACACGGTAGACATGGTGCTTAACTTCGACGAATCCCTCAAAGAACCCAGCGTATTGCCTACAAGGATACCTTATTTATTGGTAAACGGAGCTTCCGGTATTGCCGTCGGAATGGCAACCAATATGCCGCCCCATAATATAAAAGACACCATATCGGCCATTTGTGCCTATATCGATAATTCGGATATAGAAATCGACGATTTGATTCGAATTATAAAAGCTCCGGATTTCCCGACCGGAGGTACGATTTACGGATACGGGGGAGTAAAAGAAGCCTATAGGACGGGTAGGGGACGTATCTTGATAAGAGCTAAAACCTCTGTGGAGGTCGCTCCCAACGGAAGGGAAAAAATCATCGTTCATGAAATTCCGTATCAGGTAAATAAGGCAGACCTCATTATGAAGATTGCCGACCTTATCAACGAGAAAAAAATAGACGGGATTTCCAATATAAACGACGAATCCGACAGAGACGGAATGCGAATCGTTATCGATGTGAAAAAGGATGCCATTTCCAATGTGGTACTCAATACTTTATTAAAGCATACCGCTCTCCAGTCTTCCTTCGGCGTAAATAATGTAGCTTTGGTAAACGGACGTCCCAAACTCCTGAATCTTAAGGAGCTTATTCATTATTTTGTAAAACATCGTCATGAGGTGGTCACCAGAAGGACGGAATTCGAATTGAAGCAGGCGGAAAAAAGGGCGCATATATTGGAAGGATTGATTATTGCAAGCGATCATATAGATGAAGTCATTCGCATCATCAGAGCATCGAAGACCCCCGACGAGGCTAAAAACACATTGATGGAGAAATTTTCTCTTACCGTCGTACAAGCAGGTGCCATAGTCGATATGCGTCTACGTCAGCTTACCGGTTTGGAGCAGGATAAACTCAGGGCGGAATATACCGATTTGCAAAAACTCATATCCGATTTAAACGAAATATTGGCACGGAAAGAGTTGCGGATGGAAATCATCAAGGACGAGCTTATTAAAATAAAGGAAAATTACGGAGACGAACGCCGTACCGATATCGTATATACGTCGGAAGAATTCGATCCCGAAGATTTTTATGCGGATGACGACATGATTATAACCATATCGCATATGGGTTATATCAAGCGTACTCCGTTGAATGAATATAAAGTCCAGAACAGGGGAGGCGTAGGTTCCAAAGGTTCCGCTACCCGGGATGAGGATTTCTTGGAACATATGATACATGCCACTATGCACAATACCATGCTTTTCTTTACGGAAATGGGAAAATGCTTTTGGCTTAAGGTATATGAAATACCGGAAGGAGGCAAGCAATCCAAGGGAAGGGCCATACAAAATCTGTTGAATATCGAGCCCAACGATAAGGTAAAGGCTTATATCAATATATTGGACCTTAAGGATAGCGATTATATCAATTCGAATTATATCATTCTGTGTACGAAAAAGGGTATTATCAAGAAGACTACATTGGAAGCCTATTCCCGTCCGAGACAGAATGGAGTGAATGCAATCACAATTAAAGAAGGAGACCAATTGCTGAGTGCGGAACTCACTAATGGAGAATGTCATATCATGATGGCGGTGAAATCGGGTAAAGCCATTCGCTTTAATGAAAATACCGTTCGACCGATGGGAAGAACCGCCGCCGGAGTCAAAGGAATCGCCCTCGATTCGAATGAGGATGAAGTAATCGGTATGATTTGCGCCGACTCCAAAGAAACCGACGTACTCGTAGTTTCCGAAAACGGTTACGGAAAACGCTCCGATATAATGGACTATAGATTGACGAATAGGGGAGGCAAAGGTGTTAAAACCATAAATATCACGGAGAAAACAGGAAAGCTTATTTCTCTATGCGATGTAGTGGATGACGACGATTTGATGATTATTACACGCAACGGCATTACCATACGTTTGGAGATAGCCTCCCTTAGAATTATGGGACGAAATACTCAAGGAGTTCGCCTTATCAATCTCAAAGAAGACGATGCCATCGCCGCCGTTTCTAAAATTGCGAATTCAAAAGAAAATATAACTGCAGATGAAGAAGATAAAAATGTTTAATTTAAAATTTGGGAAATGAAAAAAACAGCAATCATTTTAATGATGCTTTTTTGTGCAATAGGGGTAACGGCACAAAAAGGCAAAGTCAGGCAGGCTAACAGTTTTTATAAATCCGGGAAATTGGATAAGGCAAAAGAAACCATAGATCAGGCGATTAACGATGAAAAATGCATTAATTGGGATAATGCCTATTTCATAAAAGGACAAATCTACCAGGCTTTATTCGAAAGTCCGATGGATGCATATAAAAGACTATCTCCCAATGCTTTGGATGTTGCATGGGAGGCATATCAAAAAGCTATCGAATTGGATACGAAAGGACGCTATAAAAAAGAA
Source organism: Marinifilaceae bacterium (assembly GCA_041846495.1). GTDB lineage: Bacteria > Bacteroidota > Bacteroidia > Bacteroidales > Marinifilaceae > JBGZEX01. The sequence continues at coordinate 13,730 of JBGZEX010000041.1, read as the reverse complement.
ATCGTATTCCAATGTACGAATCTTATTATACATTATACAAATAAGGGCGTAGATGCTTATAATTCCAAGGATTTTAAGGGTGCTTTCTTGAATTTTGAAAAAGTTCTCAATATCAGAGAAAGTAAAGCGATGGCGGGAACTCCCGAAGCAAAAATCGATACGGTTGTAATGTTCAATGCCGGAGTTGCAGCCCAACAGGCTCAAATGTATGCCCAAGCCGAAAAGTATTATAAGGAAATCCTGAAGTACGACTACGAACCGGCCAAAACATATTCCATGCTTTATACCGTGCTTAAAGAACAGGGGAAAACCGATGAAGCTATGGAATACCTGAAAAAAGGATACGAAAGTTATCCTGAAAACGCATATTTGTTAGTGGAATTGATTAATTACTATCTACTAGGCGATAAACCCGAAAATGCGGAAAAATATTTGGATGCAGCCATAGCGCAGGATCCGAATAATTCTTCCTTCTATAGAGCAAAAGGCACATTGTATGAAAAAATCGGGAAAAACAAAGAGGCACAAAAAATGTATGAAAAAGCCCTCAGTATAGATCCTAACGATTTTTATGCACAATACGGAATCGCCAACTTTAAGTTGACAGCTGTTGTAGAGTTACATAAAAAAGTAAATGAAATCGAAGAAGTAAAAAAATTCAATGCGGAAATGGAAAAAGTCTATGCCGGATACGAAGAAGTTCTTCCGTATTTTGAAAAAGCCAGACAATTGAAACCGGACGATACCGCAACATTGAGCACCTTAAGAGAACTTTATTTCAAATTACGTGTCAAAAAACCGGAATACGAAGCCAAATATAAAGAAATGGATGCTTTATTGAAAAAGAGATAATAAAAGGGGGGAATTTTCCCCCTTATTTTTCACCTATCTTACTTTACATAATATAAATTATAGGACAAATCTATGGAGACGGATTATAAAATAACATAACTATCTGTATTACAAATATTCATATAAATTTCGATAAATCGACTTTTAGTCGTATTTTTGTAATAATAATTATATACACAACATGGATATAAAAGACAAGGTCGCTATTATTACGGGAGCTTCTTCCGGGATCGGCCGGGCTTTGGCCTATGAGATGCATAAGAACGGAGTCAAACTGGTATTGGGAGCAAGAAATTCCGCCATTCTCGATTCAATGGTTGCAGAAATGGGAAAAAATACGGGCATAGCTGTTCCCACAGATGTAACGATTGAGGCGGAATGCCGGAATCTTATAAAGGTTGCAATTGAAACCTTTGGGAGAATCGATATATTGGTAAATAATGCGGGTATATCCATGCGTGCCGCATTCGAAGAAGTCGAAACGGATGTCATTCGACGGGTAATGGATGTGAATTTTTGGGGAACCGTATATTGCACGAAATATGCCCTCCCCCATATAATTGCAACCCGAGGCAGTATTGCAGGAGTAATTTCCATAGCAGGTTATATCGGTCTACCGGGGCGCACCGGTTATTCGGCATCGAAATTCGCCGTTCGTGGATTTTTGGAGACCGTACGGACTGAAAATTATAAAAAAGGCGTCCATGTGCTGATTGCCGCCCCCGGATTTACGGCCTCCAACATAAGGTATACGGCATTGGATTCCCGGGGAGAAATGCAGGGAGAAAGTCCCCGTAACGAATCCGGAATGATGTCGGCCGAAAAATGCGCTCATATTATCTTTAACGCTATAAAAAAACGCAAAAGAACCGTAATTATGACATTTATAGAAGGAAAATTTACCGTATTCCTAAGTAAATTCTTTCCTCATTTATTAGAAAAACTCGCCTATAAGCATATGGCAAAAGAGCCGAATTCGCCATTCAAATAATTTATTATGAATAAATTCCGATTGTTTTTACTGTCGATGCTCGGAATTGTCGGTTATGCAAATGCCCAAACGACGATTCCGCCTGTAGATATTATTCCGGTTAAATATGTGGAAATTAAATATTACGGCTCGGAACTTCCTTATGAATTGAAAAAAAGGGAAATGGATTATGCGAATATTCCGGATAATTATTTACGTCTTGTAATGCAGACGGTCGAACACAAAACTTATTGGGATTCGAAGGTGGATGAAGCCGTAAAAACCCTGTTGGGATATGTTCGAAACGATTCCTTACAAGATATGCTTTTTTATATAAGGAATTATATTCGGCATACTCGGGAATTCGAAAACGCTTTGTCCACATTGAATGAAAAATTAAAGGATACAACTTTTGTTTTCATACGGGGAAGTGATATTAAGTTACATCCGGAACTCCAAATTTTTTACGATTACATAGTCGGCGATTCGAATTACCAATGGTTGCAGAAAATAAGCCGAGATTCCATAGCTTTGGAGATTTTCAATGCTTCCGGAAATGCCGTTCGTTTTTGGATAAATAACAAAAAGGAGAGCTTTCATCGATTTTGGGCAACGAACAATGAAGATGAATTAATCGGAACCTGGATTCAGGTTTTACCTGAAGAGTACAAAATCCGACTTCTTTTCGACAACGACGTATATCAATATAAAGGAATAGAAAACTATGCCGGTGCGATTAAAAATTCCGAGATTGAGAATGAATATTTACAAACGATACGAGAAGTGGAAAAATGGAATGTCGGTTCGTTATACCGGAAATATTGGAAAACCTTTTATGAATTCGAGGGAACATTCGGACAATCAGCTTTGGTAAATTGGTCGAAGGGCGGGAATAATTCCCTGTCTACTCTTTTACGCTGGCGCCCCAATCTTAACTATAATCGTAATAAAACCAGCTGGGAGAATTATTTCAATTACCGTTTGGGTTTTATAAAAAGCGGGAGCAGTAAAATCAGGAAAAATGAAGATATTTTCGAACTGAATTCGAAGTTAGGTCAACGAGCTTTCAATTCATGGTTTTATACCGTACAATTGAAATTAGAAACACAGCTGTTCAAATCCTATCAGTATAATAGTGACGATGAAAAAACACTGGTCGCTCAATTTCTCTCTCCCGGGTATTTGACGCTTGCCGTCGGTATGGATTATAAACCTCATTCCCAATTATCCCTCCTTCTCTCTCCCATCGCCGGTAAAATGGCCTTTGTAATCGATTCGACCGCTATAAATCCTCGAAGATACGGCATCGATTCCGGAAAGAAAAAAAAGATCGATGCCGGAGCCCGTTTCGAGCTGAAAAATACATTCCGATTATTTAAACCGGTGGACGTGAAAAATGAAATAATACTCTACAGCAGTTATTTTAATTCGGAAGAACGATTTCTATGCGATTGGAAAATGCAAACGAATTTTCGGATAAATTATTTTCTACAAACCTCTATTTATATGAATTTGGTATATGATCCGGAAGCTACGAAAAAAATACAGTTTAAAGAAAATATAAATATCGGACTGAATTTTTTATTCTGACTCATGAGAAAGCAACTCGCAATTTGGGGAGGATGTGCAGTGCTCTTATTCGCATCTACGATATATTACGGACTGAAATATCCCAATGTAAACGAAGACGGCGTATTCTATATAAAACCGGATGTACGGACAATCGATTCCGTTGCCGTTAATTTGAAAAAAGAAAATCGATTGAGAGTATACACGACCTTTTATCTGACGGCAAAACTGAAACTTCGTTCCGACAATAAATTAAAACCCGGAAGATATCGTATTCGTAAGAATATGTCTAATTTGGATTTACTGAGAATGTTCCGGTACGGTCGACAGGAAGCGGTTAAATTCACTTTCAACAGTATGAGGAATATGGAAGGATTGTGCAGGATTATCGATAGGGAACTTGCCCTGAAATCGGAAGATTTTCTGGAAGCTTTATCCGATTCGATAAACCGAAGGGAGAAATTCGGTTTTAACGAATCCGAGGTTATGGCGATGTTTATTCCCAATACCTATTATATTTATTGGAATATTTCTGCAGGAGATTTTATTGCCCGTATGCATACGGAATACCGGAAATTCTGGACGGAAGAAAGACGGATTAAAGCGGCGAAACAGGGATTAACCCCCATTCAAGTATCCGTTTTAGCCTCTATAATAGAAGAGGAAACTGCCGATATGAAAGAATATCCCGTAATCGCAGGCGTATATCTGAATCGTCTGAGGATAGGAATGAAATTGAATGCCGACCCTACTCTGAAGTTCGCTGCCGGCGATTTTTCACTCAAACGTCTGCTGAACGTACATAAAGAAATAGATTCTCCTTATAATACATATAAATACGGAGGGCTTCCTCCCGGTCCGATAAAAATACCCTCCATGCAAAGTATAGAGGGGGTATTGAATGCCGATAAGCACGACTATCTGTATTTTTGTGCCAAAAGCGATTTTTCGGGAACGCACGTATTTTCCAAAACCTTAAATGCCCACAATATTCAAGCCCGCAAATATCGGGAAGCATTGAATAAGCGAAATATTTATAAATGAATATTTTGGTTTAATTCGTAAATTATCACTATCTTTGCGCCCGATAAATTTATTTAAATATAATTATATGACGAATCATTACGAAACCGTTTTCATTACAACTCCCGTTTTATCTGATATTCAGGTGAAGGAAGCGGTGGAAAAGTTCAAGAATCTGCTTGCCGAGGCAGGAGGTGTCGTTGAACATGAAGAATCGTGGGGAATGCGTAAATTGGCCTACCCCATTCAAAAGAAAACCACCGGATTTTACAACCTTCTGCAATTTGAAGGAGAAGGTTCTATCGTTGAAAAACTCGAAACTTCTTTCCGTCGAGACGAAAGAATTTTGCGTTTTCTCACTTTTAAATTGGACAAGTATGCCTATGAGTATGCTTTGAAAAGGAGAAATAAAAATTTAGGAAAACAAGAGGAGGATAAATAATGGCACAAAATCAAAGCGAAATAAGATATCTTACTCCCGTTTCAGTAGATATTAAGAAGAAAAAATATTGCCGTTTCAAAAAGGCGAGAATAAAATATATCGATTATAAGGATCCCGAGTTTTTAAAGAAATTTTTGAACGAACAGGGAAAAATCCTACCCAGAAGAATTACGGGCACTTCGTTGAAGTTTCAAAAGAAGGTTGCTACTGCCGTTAAAAGAGCGAGACACCTTGCTTTATTGCCATATGTGACCGATTTAATGAAATAATTTGGAAGGAGAAAAACTATGGAAGTAATTTTATTGACAGATATAGCAAATTTAGGACATAAGGACGATATTGTTGAAGTAAAGCAAGGCTACGGAAGAAATTATCTCATACCTCAAGGCTATGCCATACTTGCAACAAAATCGGCCAAGAAAGTTTTGGCGGAAAATATCAAACAGAAGGCCCATAAGGAAGCCAAACTTCGGGAAGAAGCCATGGAATTGGCCTCTAAATTGGAAGGTATCAGCCTGTCTATCGCTACTAAGGTAAGTAGTACCGGAAAAATATTCGGTTCCGTAAACAATATTATGATATCCGAAGGACTTGCCGAAAAGGGATTCGAGGTCGATCGGAAAAAGATATTGGTAAAAGATATTAAGGAATTGGGCAGCTATACGGCGGAAATCAAACTTTACCGGGATGTGAAGGCTACGGTGAATTTTGAAGTCGTTGCAGAATAAGCCCGGCTTTTAAAATAATTTTAAGAGGCTGTCTCAAAATGAAATGTTTGAGACAGCCTCTTTTCATCCGCACCGAAAGAGATTGTTTGGAATATACCGAAAGGTGAAAGGATGAAAACCGTCGTATTCAGCAAAGGCTCCAAGCCTGAAGCCGGATATCCGCTGTTCATTCATCTCCACGGAGGTGGAAGGAGCAATGTATCAGACCCGCCGGGCTTTTCAACTCGGAATATTAAGTGGCAATATCGATCCTAAAAGAGTATATCTCATCGGAATATCCGAAGGCGGATACGGAAGTCATCGATTGGCTGTTTTTATGCCCGATTATTTTGCGGGGATAGGACCTATGGCTGCTGCAGAACCTCTTAAAGCTCCGGAAAATTTGCGCAATACGGGCTTTCTGCCTTGAGGTGGGAGAACGAGATTATCAGTTTAAACGTGTGGATTTTGCACGGGCTTGGGCAGCGGAATTGCAAAAATTTCATCGAGAAAATCCTTCGGATTTCATCAATTTCGTAGAAATACAACCGGGCAGAGGACACGGTATAGACTATTCGCGTACAAGTCCGTGGCTTGCACGGCACAAGCGCCGTACTTATCCGGAACGAATCAGCTATTTATACCATAATATGACCCCCGACTATCCCGAAGAAAGTTATGCTGCGGGAATTTATTATCTCGATTTCCGTAAACTCCGGCATACACGGGATGCAATGATGAGAGTGGATTTGAAACGCCGAGAAAACAGAATCGATTTAACCACTCTTAAGATGTCCGGAGAAAAAATATGGGGAGAAATCGGTATTTACATCGATGCCGACCATATGAATCTGAAATCTCTGATAGAAATTTATCATAACGGTCGATTGGTTTATAATACTGCAATTATTCCTAATTCGGGGGTAATAGTAGAATCCATAGCCTTATGGGGAGATCCGGAGCGAATTTATGCGGCAAAATGTGAAGTTTCCATATCTCTTTAAGTTTTATTCTCCCCTGCCCCCTATTGAGACAGGGGAGAATAAATCAATTATTAATCCACTCTATGATTTCCTTGTCTTCGGGAAGGGTTTTGGGAGGTATTACTTTATAAAGAGAGCCGTCCCTATCGATTAGAAATTTCTGAAAATTCCAAACCACCTCATAGTCTCCTTTTCCATTGAGCGATTTAGTTGTAAGCCATTCATAAACAGGAGATTTATCCTTTCCTTTTACAGAAATTTTAGACATCATCAGAAAAGAAACCCTAAACTTTGAAGAACAAAATTCTTTGATTTCTTTATCGGAACCCGGTTCTTGATTCGCAAAATCGTTGGAAGGAAAGGCGATAATCTCAAAATCCCTGTCTTTATAGGTTTCGTATATTTCCTGAAGCTGCTTGTATTGGGGAGTTAATCCACATGCGGAAGCGACATTTACGATCATCAGTTTTTTCCCTTTAAACCGGCTCAAGGACAACATATTCCCATCGATTGTTTTTACCGTATACTCGTAAATGGATTTCGAAGCTTTCTGGGCATTTGCCTCTTGAAGGAATAATGCGAATAAGAGGCACACTCCAGCCGTGATTTTTTTGATTGATAATGTACTCATAAGACTGTTGATTTTAATTAAACAAATTTTCTTTTTTCTCAATCGTTTAGGAATTCGAGACAAAAAATATGCCTTCTTCAATTCAAACTCGGCTTTTAGTCGTATCTTTGCCATAGCAATATCGGGAATTTTTCATGAAAGGCTATATCGATTTAAAGGGGATACGGGTTCATAATCTTAAAAACATAGACCTCAAAATCAATCTTAATGAATTTGTTGTTATAACGGGAGTTTCCGGAAGCGGAAAATCTTCCCTTGCTTTCGACACCCTGTATGCCGAAGGACAAAGGCGTTATGTAGAGAGTCTTTCTGTCTATGCCCGTCAATTTATGAGCCGATTGAATAAACCGGAATGCGATTATATCAAGGGACTCCCCCCGGCCATAGCCATCCAACAAAAGGTAAATACTTCCAATCCTCGCTCTACGGTGGGAACGACTACCGAGATATACGATTATCTGAAACTGCTCTATGCTCGAATGGGAGATACGGTTTCTCCGATTTCGGGCAATATCGTAAGAAGAGACGAACCGGATACTATCGTAAAGAGTTTATTGGAGCGACATTTCGGAGAGACGGCTGTCGTTTTGGTGAAATGTAGCAATTTTCCACAAGATTTCAGCGGATATGCAGCCAGAGGATTCAGTCGTATAAAAAGCGGGGAAAAATTCGTTCGCATTGCGGATTTGATTTCCGGAAAATCGACTATCGCCAAAGATGAAGACGTATATGTTGTCGTCGACCGATTGGAAATAGAGGATGCGGCGGATTCTATTTCGAGATTGACCGATTCCGTAGAAGCTGCTTTATTCGAAGGAAACGGTTGCTGTTGTATCGAAACCGAAAGCGGGCTCGAACAATTTTCTAACGGCTATGAAGCCGACGGGATGAAATTTGAGTCTCCCTCGGTAAACATGTTCAGTTTCAATTCTCCTATCGGAGCCTGTCCCCGATGCGAAGGATACGGGAACATACTCGGAATAGATGAAGATTTGGTGGTACCCGATAAATTCCTGAGTTTGTACGAGGATGCCGTATGTTGCTGGAGGGGAGAGAAAATGAGCGAATGGAAGAATTATTTTATAAAAGAAGCCCATAAATACGATTTCCCCGTACATCGTCCCTATATCGAATTGAATGAAAAGGAGAAAACGCTTTTATGGGAAGGTATACCGGATAAAGTTTATGGGATATACGATTTTTTTCGCTATTTGGAATCCAAAAAATATAAAATACAAAACCGGGTAATGATTGCCCGGTATACCGGAAAAACCAAATGCCCGGACTGCAAGGGAAGTCGTCTAAAGCCCGAAGCTTCATACGTAAAAATAAACGGAGCCTCGATTACGGATTTGGTCACGATGCCCATTGCCGAACTTAGAGACTTTTTTCGGAATTTCCGGCCGGATGCGGAGAAAGAAAAAATAGGAGAACGCATATTGCCGGATATCGAAAAACGGCTGGATGTTCTCACCGACTTGGGTTTGGGGTATTTGACTTTAAACCGTCTCTCCTCCACACTCTCGGGAGGAGAATCCCAAAGGATAAATCTCGCTTCGGCTATAGGTTCCGCCCTTGTAGGTTCTCTCTATATATTGGACGAACCGAGCATCGGACTTCATTCCCGGGATACCGATCGTTTGATAGGAGTACTTAAACGCTTGCGCGATATCGGCAATACGGTCGTCGTCGTGGAACATGACGAAGATATTATAAGAGCTGCCGACCATATCGTAGATATCGGTCCTTATGCCGGCCGTTTGGGAGGAGAAGTCGTCTTTCAGGGGAAAGCCGGGGAATCGGTAACTTCCGACTCCCTGACATTAAAATACCTGAAAGGAGAAATGGAAATCCCCCTCCCTCCCGTTTATAGAAAACCGAAACGATTTATAAAAATAACGGGTGCCCGGGAAAACAATCTTAAAAATATCGATGTCGAAATTCCCTTAGGCGTGTTGACCGCCGTCACCGGTGTAAGCGGTTCCGGTAAAACGACCCTCGTAAAAACCGTTTTGATTCCGGCTTTGAGGAAATATTTCGATCGGTATGCCCATATCGACCGTATGGGGAAGTATGAAAAATTGGAAGGCGCTCTTTCCGACATACGGGCAATCGAATTCATCGATCAAAATCCCATCGGGAAATCCTCGCGCTCGAATCCCGCTACATACATCAAAGTATGGGACGATATACGAAAACTATTCGCCGATACGGCACAAGCTAAAATCGAGGGATTCAAACCTTCCCATTTCTCTTTCAATGTACCCGGCGGACGTTGCGAGGCCTGCCAGGGCGAAGGCGTTATCAAAGTGGAAATGCAGTTTATGGCCGATTTGTCCGTATTATGCGACAAATGCGGAGGAAAACGCTTCAACGAAGAGGTTTTGGAAGTGAAATACAAGGGAAAAAACATATACGATGTATTGGAAATGACGGTGAATCAAGCCTGTGATTTTTTTTCGGATACCTCCAATACTTCGGAACGGAATATTTCGTATAAATTAAAGAAACTGATCGATGTGGGGCTGGGTTATATTCGCTTGGGGCAATCTTCCTCTTCCCTAAGCGGAGGAGAGAGCCAGCGCGTGAAATTGGCGTATTTCCTTTGTAAAGAAGGAGCGGAACCTACCCTCTTCGTCTTCGACGAACCTACTACGGGACTTCATTTTTACGATATCGACAAGTTGATGGAGTCCCTGAATGCCCTGATTGAGCGGGGACATACGGTAGTTGTCGTAGAGCATAATATGGACGTAATAAAATCGGTGGATTATATTATCGATATGGGACCGGAAGGAGGCGAAAAAGGAGGGAATATCGTTTTTTCCGGGAGTCCGGCGGATATAATAAAATCGGATTCTTCCTATACGGGACGTTATTTAAAGAAAAAATTTATTCTTCATGAAAAAAATTCTTGATTTTAAATTATTGGAAAACCGAGAACTTAATTCCAATACCCATTTGCTGGTATTATATTCCGCAGAGCTACCGGAATTGGAAGCCGGACATTTCGTCAATGCAAAAATCGATTCCGTATTTTTACGTCGTCCGATATCGGTTTGCGATTACGACAAAGAAAAAGGTCTGGTATATCTTTTGGTGAAAATTGCAGGAAAAGGGAGTTTTGCTCTGACTCGAATGGAAAAAGGAACTGAACTCAACCTCATTCTCCCGCTCGGAAAACCTTTCAAAATGCATAATTCCGGACGAAATTTGCTTATAGGCGGCGGTGTGGGCGTAGCTCCCCTATACCTCTTGCTGAAACAATTGAAAAAAAACGGAGCCCATGCGGAAATTCTTATCGGAGCCCGTACAAAGGCGGATATCGTTATGCGTGAAGAATTCGAAGCCCTGGCCGAAGTGCATTATACAACGGAAGACGGTACGTGGGGAGAGAAAGGATTTCCCACCGAACATTCGGTATTGTTGCAAAAATTCGACCACATCTATTGTTGCGGTCCCGAACCCATGATGAAGGCTGTGGCTGCCTATGCCGTATCCGGAAAAATCGATTGTCAGGTTTCTTTGGAACATACGATGGGATGCGGCATAGGGGCATGTCTGTGTTGTGTAACGGAAACCGCGACGGGAAATAAATGCGTATGTACCGAAGGTGCAGTGTTTAATATAAATGAATTGAAATGGCGGATTTAAGTATCGATATCAATGGATTGAAATTAAAAAATCCCGTTTTAACGGCCTCCGGCACTTTCGGTTACGGAGAAGAATTTGCCGATTTTATCGACATCGGCGAATTGGGCGGTTTTATCGTAAAAGGTACCACATATGCTCCGAGAGAAGGAAATCCCTATCCCCGTATGGCGGAAACGGCTTCCGGCATGCTCAATGCCGTGGGACTTCAAAACAAGGGAGTACACTATTTTGCCGAAACCATTTATCCCCGCATCCGGCGGTCGAATCCCAATATCATCGTTAACGTTTCGGGTTCCACCATTGAGGATTATGTCGCTACGGCCGAGATAATCAACGAATTGGAAGATATTCCGGGAATCGAACTCAATATATCCTGTCCCAATGTCAAAGAAGGAGGCATGGCTTTCGGAACCGATCCTCGCTCGGCGGAAAAAGTAGTGTCCGCAGTACGCAAAGTATATAAGAAACATCTTATGGTAAAACTTTCTCCCAATGTCACCGATATTACGGAAATTGCACGTGCGGCGGAAACATCGGGAGCGAATTCTCTTTCGCTTATCAATACTCTATTGGGAATGGCCGTGGATATAAAAAAACGCAAACCCGTACTGAGTACTATTACCGGAGGCCTGAGTGGCCCCTGTGTCAAACCCGTCGCTCTTCGGATGGTGTGGCAGGTGGCCAAAGTCGCAGCGATTCCCGTTGTCGGCATAGGCGGTATCGTTTCGGCATCCGATGCCATCGAATTCCTGTTGGCCGGCGCCTCCGCCATTCAAATAGGAGTGGGAAATTTCATCGACCCCGCTTTATCCTTGAAAATCGTAGAAGGAATAAATTCCTATCTCGATGCAAATAAATTTTCCGCATTGAAAGATATTATCGGGCTTATATGAAAACGAAAGGTCTGGTGCATGTATATACCGGAACGGGAAAAGGGAAAACGACTTCCGCCGTAGGACTCGGAATACGCGCATTGGGAAGCGGGATGGAAGTATACTATGCCTCTTTTCACAAAGAGCCGAAAAAATACGGATATGCGGAAATGGAGGTATTGAAGAAATTAGGAATCCGGGTTATGAATTATGCCAAAGGCCATCCGCATATGAACGAATATGCGGATGAAGCCGGAATCAAAGCGGAGGTAAACAAAGGGATGGAAGAACTTTCAAGGATATTGAAAGAGCGGCATGTGGATTTATTGATTATGGACGAAATCTTGATTTCCGTCCGGGACGAACATTGCGTTTTTTTCGTCCGAAATACGGACTTAAAAAACGACATAACACTAACAACCCGCTTCTTCGAGACTTTGCTTTATCCGGATATAAAGGGAAGGAGTCGCTTTTATCAACGGAGGACGGACGGCATCCGAACGAATGATTCCTTTTTGCTTTAAAGCGGCCTTAATTCCTACGGGATTTCCTTCGACGAATAAGGTCCGCATAAAGTTTCCGAGCTTCAAATGCATGCTTCTTGCCTCCGGGAAGCGGTTTTCCAAACCGGAATTCACCATATCGGAAAACATTCGGGGTATGATGTTGGCTGCGACTGAAATCACTCCTTTGCCCCCTATCGACAATACGGGTAACGTAAGGGAATCATCTCCCGAAAAAAGGAGGAAATCTTCCCGGGATTTTTGTAGAATATCGGACATTTGTTCGAAATTTCCGCTCGCCTCTTTTATTCCCAATATATGTTTGTATTCGGCCGCCAATCGACATACTACTTCGGCTGTCATATTCACTCCCGTACGGCCGGGAATATTGTAAAGACATAAAGGATGGTCGGTTTCTTCCATAATCCTGCTGAAGTGGTTGTATATTCCTTCCTGAGAAGGTTTATTATAGTATGGAACTACGCTTAATATGCCGGAATAGTCCTTTTTCAGCGGAAATTCGTTTATTCGTCGAATGACTTCACGCGTATTATTCCCTCCTATTCCAATCATCAGCGGAACTCTGTTTCTCACGTGATTGCTTACCGTTCGAGCTATATAACGTTTTTCGCTTTCCTCCAAAGCCGGAGCTTCGGATGTAGTTCCCAAAACCGCAATAAAATCGACGCCTCCGTCGATAATGTAATCTACGGCATTCAAAAGAGAATCCCTGTCTATTTCGTATTTTTCCGTAAACGGAGTTATCAATGCAACTCCCGTACCTTTAAATTCATTCATATCGCAACTGTTCGAACCGATAACAAACATACGAAAAATCTTCGGAATAACCGCAGAAAATCGAAATGACGATACCGATTCGGCACTTGAAATTAACACTAAAAAGAATTAACTTTGTAATAAACGGTATTTTTCGGATAACAATAAAAAAACATCGTATGCACACAACCGACATGCAAGCCTACAATAAAGATATTGCGGAAAAATTCGATAATTTTCTACACCGCGGAATAGTACCTAAAGATATCGATCCTTTTATATACGATTCATGGGTTCGCAGCCGAGACTATAAAATTGATCCTACCTATGCAAAATCCATAAAATTACTTTCCGAAAGAGAAATAGAGAAAAGGCTTAATGAAAAAAAACGTATATCAAAATAATTCGTGCATATATGCAAGATATCCACTTTTTTTTGAAAAATCTATCATTTAGGTCTAAGTAATTGGCTATGAACAGCCTTATGAGTTATGAAATGCAGTAGGTAATGATTTAGCGACCTATCTTCAACAGTGATATACAACGCTTTGCACAACTCGAATAACCTATTGCAAAGATAAGGGTATATCGTGAGAAAAAAGAATTTTCTCCAAATTATTTTCGTAGAGCCGTCCGTTGGGGCGGCTTTTTGTTTTCTGTGTATTCCGTTTTATGATAAGATGCAGTTCCGATTCATTGTGTTCCAGATAATCCTGTACGACGCCTATGGCTTCGTCCGAGGTCGTA
>JBGZEX010000040.1:0-10926 GCA_041846495.1 Marinifilaceae bacterium | reverse complement strand
GGTTTCCGTACCCGTCCCGAAAACTTAGGGACTCTGGAAAATAAAGGCGTTGAATTAAATCTGGCCTTTATCCCTTACCAGAACACTTCTCGCCAGGCTTATTGGATTATCACGCTCAACGGCTCGCACAATACCGACAAGTTAAAAAAAATCTCCGAAGCCATGCGCCGGATGAATGAAATCAACGCAGGAATGCTCGACAATGACAATCTTTCCAAGAAAGAAAAACCCAACGCACCCCTTCCGCACTATGTTGAAGGAGAATCCATCAACCGTCTATGGGCCGTGCGTTCATTGGGAATCGACCCGTCGACGGGTACGGAAATCTTCCTAAAACGCAACGGCCGGATGACGGGGAAATACGATGTTGCGGACTTGATGCCGGTGGGAACGACCGAACCCAAATTACAGGGCAATATCAACTCGTCATTCACCTACAAAGGCTTTGGAATCGATATGAGCTTCAGTTACAAATTCGGCGGACAAGCCTACAACTCGACATTAATGGAGAAAGTTGAAAATGCAGACCTCGTTTATAATGCAGACAAGCGCGTATTAGCTCTAAGATGGAAAAATCCCGGCGATATAAGCCGCTATCAGGCCATCTCCCATACGGCCAACGGTTCCAGTTCCAAAATATCTTCCCGATTCGTCATGGATGAGAATACATTCCATATGGGCAGCTTAGCCTTGAGTTACCGTATGGACAAAACAAATGCCGACTATGTCGAACGTTGGGGACTAAGCTCTGTAAAAGTAGGTTTTAATATGGAGGATCTGTTCTATATCTCTTCCATCAAACGCGAAAGAGGTACCAGCTATCCTTTTGCACGTCAATTCTCGCTTTCTTTAAATGTTGCATTTTAATAATAAACAATGATTATGAAAGGGCTATATATTACAATATTGACTGTTACGATACTGGGGTTCGGCTCCTGCACCAATTGGCTGGACGTTCAACCCAAGACTTCAATCCCGGGAGACAAATTATTCAAATCGGAATCCGGCTTCAAGGACGTATTGACGGGATTCTATATCAAAATGGGAGCTACACGATTATATGCCGGAGACTTAACTTACGGTTATTTGGAAACGCTATCGGGCAACTATGACAATTATCCGGATTATGTCGGCGTAAAATGGCAGGAATTGATTTGGGACTACTCCGATTACTTCGAATCTAAAAAGAACGGTATTTATTACGAGATGTTCAATCTGATTGCCAACATCAATAATTTCCTAAAATATCTGGAACGAAATCGCTCCGTATTGAAAACTACGCATTATTATGAAATCATGAAAGGAGAAGCTTTAGGACTAAGAGCCTTCTTACATTTCGATTTGCTGCGAATGTTCGGTCCCGTTTACAGTCAGCAACCGGACGGCAAAGCGATACCCTATCGAAAAACCTTCGATTCCGAAGCGACCTCCGTATTGACGGCCAGACAGGTCACGGATAAGATTCTGGAAGATCTGACGGTTGCAGACACCTTGCTGGAAAAGTATGATACCCGTATTTTCCGGGATAACGGCGAATACAGCGAAGAAAAATACGACCCGTTTTTAGTGGAACGCCAACTCCGCATGAATACTTTTGCAGTAAAAGCATTAATGGCCAGAGTTTATTGCTACAAAGGCGATGCCGAAAGCAAACAAAAAGCATTGGAGTATGCCAAGGCGGTTATCAAAGCACCTCACCTTGCATTACAGGAGTCGTATGCCAACCCTATTTTATACGGAGAACATATATTCTCACTAAGCGTATATGAATTGAACAAAATTATAGAGGTTAATTTTCCTACGGGCCTGGATAATGCCACAACCCCTATCAATAGAGCTTACTATATGAACCCCTCCCGCTTTGAAACCATGTTTGAATACGGACAGGGAGGAGATACCGATTGGCGCTCTCTCAATCAGGCCTTCTCTACCAGAACCGACGAAGGCAATTGGAAACTTTGCCGCAAATACGAACAGGACAGGCTGAGAGCATCCAACGGCAAGAACATCATCCCTTTAATTCGTCTGCCCGAGATGTATTATATCGTTGCGGAATGCGGAACGCCGGCTGAAAGCGCAGAAGCTCTGAATACCGTGAGATGGGCAAGAGGTATTTCGTACGAAGATGAAATTCTTGCCGATGCCAACTATGACCGCCCCTTGGACAACGATGAATTCGATCCGAGCCAGACATATCGCACCAAACAGATTATGAAAGAGATACGTAAAGAATATTTTGCAGAAGGAGTATTATTCTATTTCTATAAACGCCATAATTACAAAACATTTGACGGATGTGCCTTCAATGATATCCGCAATAAATATCAATGGCCGCTGCATAATGACGAGATCGGTTTTGGTAACAATAATTAAAGACAAGAATTATGAAAGCACATAGATTTTTATTTGTCATATTAGTATTGGCCGTTTTCCATACCGGCTGCCAAAAAGAAGAAATCGCATATTATAATCAAACTCCTCGATTAAATTTCACATACGGGAATACTATTCCGTATAATTTCCGTGATTCGGACTATGTCAAGGGGAATGAATACCATGAAGTGAGCGTATATGTCGAACTCCAAGGCAATCTATTAACCGCTCCCAAAGACTTCTTCCTTAAGACCAATCCCGGAAAGAATAATAATATGATAGCCGGAGTAATCGTAGCGGAGAAATATACCTATACGGCATTGGATACCAATGTTCAAAAATTTACGATAAAAGTAAAACGTCCCGACAAACCGGGCAAACAAACCGACGTTTATCGAAATTACTTGAAATTCGATACGGGAAATCCGGCTCATCAATGGGAACCCGGCCGCGAAGATAAAGATTCCTGCAGAGTAGATGTCACTTATGAATTATTTCCGGACCGTCAATACGAGTGGAACGACTGGACATGGGGCGATTACAGTGAAGCCAAATACCTATTTATGCTGGACCATTTCAAGGTTGTATACAACAAAATGCCCTGGGATGGAGGTGATATAAAAACCGCTTATGAGAATTACAAAAAAGAACACGGTCCCATTTTGGATGAAAATGAAAAAGAAATCGTATTTCCTTAAATTTAAAGTTCAGGTATTATGAAAAATATGATCAAAATTGCATGGCTGTTATTAACGACTACCATTTTAGCATACGGTTGTTATGACGACAAGGGCAATTACAATTATACGGATATCAATGAAGTCGGCATAAAAACGGATGAAACGCTAAATGTCCGTCTCCCCAAAGGGGATGATTCCACCCTGGTCCGGATTATTCCCGAATTATCGCAAACATTATCGGATAATGAATCCAATCTCAGTTTCCTGTGGACCAAGGTTGCCGACATTTTGGAAGAGCCTGTTGAATACGGAACACAAAAAATCTGTTCCCTATATGTAAAAGCAGGTACCAAAGATTTCAAAATTCGTCTGACCGTAACGGATGCTTCCACTACGGTAAAATGGTATAAAGAAATCGCATTGAAAATGATACCCCCGTTCAGTAACACCTACTTCGTATTGCAGGAGATTGGCGGCAACAGTGTATTGGGAGCCGTAGACGGAGAAGGCGATGCCGGTATGGTTATTCCCAATGTCTACAAAGAGGAAACGGGGAAAGAGCTTCCGATTGCCGGCAAACCTATTGCCTTGGTCGGCAATGAAAAATACGGAAGTGTTTGCCCTTTGCCCGAATCTTTTTACTATTTATACGGATGTAATAAAAAACAACGTACGATAGCTATTGTCACCGGAGAGGATGTTATGGTTCTGAATGCGGAAAATTTCAAAAACATCCATACCGACAGGTTAAACGGTATGATGAGATGCATACACGGCTTCACTCCAAAACCGGAAAAACTTTTGTCCGTTGAGGATTTGGGAGAAGTATTGATCAACGACGGGAAATTATACTGGGCGAATATGGACGGATATTCGTTATTCCGTACAGTGACCACGGCAAATGCCGAAACATTTTCGGCACAAAACGTCGGGACTTTAGGGAAAAAGGGCTATATCGTATACGACGACTCCAAACAAAGATTTTTGGTTTGTCTGCAAGAAAGTGATTTTTATTACGAGACGGGGCACAACAAACCTATTTTTAACGGGAGCAGTGCGCCGGCAGACAATAACGGAGCTACAGTCGAAAAAATCGGGAAAACCGATGTCGAAAACAAGTTCAATCCCGATCGCATCGAAGGCATTAATAAAATATTGGACATTATTTCCGGAGGTCCTCGATTTGCACATACCTATGCCTGTGCTTTAGGCAGCGACAACACGATACACATTTACCGTTTTAATGCGAATGGATGGCCGGCATCCGATGCCATTGCACGTTGCGACGGATATTTCCGTTTTGCCCTTCCGGAAGGTATACGAAACGGGGAAGAACTGTCTTTTGCCACTTCTTCTTCCTATGACGGAATTTTATTCGTTGCCGGAGGCAATAAGATTTACAAATTAGACACAAAACGCTCGCATCCCAAGTTGTCCGTTATCTACGAATATAAAAATACGGCAGCCAAAATCACCTGTTTGAAGTTCAAATATACCGACACTTATTACGATACTCCATACAGGTATCAATTGGCGGCAGCCATCGACAACGGCAGCGACAACAGTATTGTGGAGATTCTGCTGAATAGTGCGGGAGATGCATCTCACAACAAACAAGGTATTCATGAATATAAAGGATTCGGTAAAATCATCGATTTCGCTTACAGCTTTAAATTCAAATATCAATAATAAATATTTGTCATGATATTCAAAGAGTATCGTTTTGATACTCTTTGATTTTTTTAGTCTACACAAAGAATTTCGAAATACATATGTGGAAAAAAACAGGACTTATTTTATTAATAGGATGCGGTTCATTTCTATCTGCCATTGCACAACAGGACATTGCTACTTATTTTAAATCTCGACAGACAGAAGATTCATTAATTCGAACTCCCGGACTATTTCCGACCTATCGTTTAGGCAAGGAAATATATTGGGAGATTCCCGACACATTATTAGGACGCGACCTCGCCCTTACGACAACCATCGTAGAAGGGGCTGCACAAAAAGAAAGAAAATACGAGAACCGATACGGATTCAATGGAGATTCTTTCGGCCCGATACTATTACGTTTCCAAAAACATGGAGATAAAATTCGGATACTAGACCCTTTGTACGACCGTTTAGAAAGCGGTACGGCACTC
Organism: Marinifilaceae bacterium; assembly: GCA_041846495.1. Taxonomy (GTDB): domain Bacteria; phylum Bacteroidota; class Bacteroidia; order Bacteroidales; family Marinifilaceae; genus JBGZEX01. The sequence continues at coordinate 5,726 of JBGZEX010000040.1, read as the reverse complement.
CATCCCATTTTATCGCAAAGAGGAAACGAACGGCTATATACGGCTTTACCCATAAAAGCCAAGAACGCTCATTCCGTACTCGTGGATGTTACAACCACACTGCAACGTAACGCATTATTTACATTTACACCTTTCAATTTCGAACTGAAAGTAAATTCTTGCGAACCGGATAAAACCGTCATAAAAAATATTCAAGGGACCCCACAAAGCGTAATCACTTACATCAGTCGCAGCTATCGTCCAATGCTTATGTCGAAAAACGCTCAAAGTTATATCATGAGTTGGGAGAGCGCCGTATGCATCGCTCTTTTACCCGAAAAGCCTCTACCGATGCAAGCGACCGACAAAAGAGTGGGATATTTCAGTGTAGGTTATCAGGACTTCGACCAGGACCCTTATCAAATGACCAAGCATTTTGCAGCCAAACGCTGGAGATTGGAACTCAGTCCGGAAAATCGAGAAAAATACGACAAAGGAGAATTAGTCGAACCTAAAAAACCGATTATATTTTTCATAGACAGGAAGACTCCTCGTCGTTGGATTCCTTACTTTATTGAAGCCGTCAATGCCTGGCAAGCCGCTTTCGAACAGGCGGGTTTCAAAAATGCAATAAAAGCGGAACTGGCACCGACAAAGGAAGAGGACCCGAATTTCTCACCGTACGACGGACGTTATGCCTATATATCCTGGAAACCTTCGGGCGAAAGCAATGCCTACGGTCCTTCGCCCAGCGATCCCCGCTCCGGTGAAATCTCGGGCTGCCATGTAGGCGTATTCAGCAGTGTATTGGATTTATTGCAAAAATGGTATTTCGTCCAATGCGGAGTTATTGACGAACGGGCACGGGAAATTCACGTACCGGATGAGGTATTGGGGCAATTGTTAAAACTGGTCATTACTCACGAAGTGGGGCATTCATTGGGTTTGGAACATAATTTTCTCGCAAGCAGTCATAATTCCATAGAGCAGTTGCGAGACAATGATTTTTTAAACAAATACGGAATCACCTCTTCAATTATGGACTACGTGCGATGCAATTACGCACTGCGGCCGGAAGACAAAGTTGATTTTAAAAACAGAATAGCCCGAATCGGACAATATGACAAATTGGCAATAGAATGGGGATATCGTATATTCCCCGGCAAAGACCGGGAAGAACGGCAAAAAAACAGAGAAATCTGGTTGACCGGCAAACAAACGAACGAGAGAAATCGATTCGGTAGCGGTCTCGACATAAAGGCACAATCCGAAGATTTAGGAAACGACCACGTAACAATCAATGCTCAAGGAATAGAAAATTTAAAACAGCTCATGAGCATGAAAGAAATATGGCAAGTTAAAGACATTACTTCCCGGCATGTCTTAAGCGGACGTTACAAGGCGATCATTTCACATTACAACAATCTGATAAGCCATGTCCTGAAACATTTGGGAGGATACTCGCGTGCAACCGGCCCCACCCGGGATTCCATGAAATTCTTTATATTGGAATCCCAAACATATTCAACCCGGGTAATACAATTCATAAGAAATTATGTATGCAACTCTACGGATTGGCTGTTCCAGCGCGACATTACCGATAATCTCGATGTAAATACTCAAAAATTGGCATATGATTTCTACGATAAAATCGCGTATGATTTGGTCGAGCGCTTCATACCTATATCCAAGGTGGAGAATTCCGGCTTAAAAAATGCCTATAAATTAAAGGACTACATTACGGAACTTCACCGGCTGATTTTCCCGGAGTGGACAAATAAAGGGGAAATCACCGAATTTCGTTATCTGCTGCAGCAAACCTATATTAAAAATCTGTGCAATATGATGCAACGCACGAATTATGTTCCTGCACAAGTGCTTGTAAATGTATACGAGGAATTGGAACGTATCGGTAAAGAAGGAACATCTTGCATCAAAAACAAAGAGCAAAGGAAAAAAATAATTCAAATCCAAGAATTAATCCAACCCATTAAAGTATATATCAATGAAAATTAATCCACAATTCGCAGGCTATAAACTGCGTATACCGCTTTCCATAATTTACCTGTTATCTTCATTATTGACATTCGCACAAAAAAAGGAGGAGCCTGTCGGTTTCGATGCATTTTTCAAAGAGGGGATGACGAAAATCGAAGGAATATTTCCCGTTTACAAAGAAAATGAAAAAATATATCTGGAGATTCCGCAAAAGTCGATTGGGAGAGAAATAGAAATTCGAGCTCAAATAAATCGGGGGTTTGATATGATTGCCCGCCCGATGCAAAGTTTAGGCGTCGTCCGATTAGAAATGGGACAAAATCATACCATTTACTTCCAAAAAGGAATATTCGCCGAGCGCATATTGGATGAAAAAAGCGAATTGCAACAGAGTTTCCGAGCTTCCAACAAACAACCGATCGACATTGTATATCCCATTATCGCCTATGCAAAAAACAGAGAAGGATATATCATCGATATAACGAGTATTCTAAAAGAGGGAAAAAACTGGTTTCGAATGACATACAACCACGTTAGAGCATTGAATTCCGAATATTCAAAGGTAACGGACATACATCCGTTCGAGCGAGGAGTAAGTTTTAAAATACACCAAATGTACGGCTACAATCCGGAACGGGAAAATACCGCCGGAACAATGATCATATTGCCGGAAGGCCTTATGTCTGCAGAAATCGGATGTGTTATACAATTACTTCCGGAGCGAGATATGAAACTGCGATTAGCCGATAGCAAAATCGGTTTCAAGACTATCGGCTTTTGGGATTTCAGTCAAAATCCATACGGAGTCGTCCGGGATTCCATCGTCATGCGCTGGAATTTAGGCATCGCCGACATATCGTCATATCTCAAAGGTAAACCGGTCGAACCGATGCACCCCATTGTATTCTATGTCGACTCTTATTTGCCGAGAGAATATATTCCTGCCGTAAAGAAAGCCGCTACAGCCTGGAATAAGGCTTTTAAACGAGCCGGATACAAAAATGCCATCCAAATAAAAATTGCAGATCAACATATTCGGTTAGAGGAAGAAAAAGCCGTTATAGCATACGATCTGATTGAACCGGGAATTAAGTCCTCTTTTACAGTACATCCTCGCACCGGAGAAATATTGTCCTGCCGTATCAATATCGGTCACGGTTTCCTGCCCCGAGAACTGACATTATATCTATTGCAATGCGGCGCTGCAGATTCCCGCATTATCGAGAATCGTTCTCATAAAGAAATCGCACATAATATTATGGCAAGTGCCCTGATGAAAGGTATCGGAGAAATATTAGGCTTAAAACCCAATTATGCCGGAAGTGCCGCATATACACTAATGGAAATAAAAGACGCGAAACAAGTCGCCCGACGGGGATACACAGCTTCTATCATGGATGAAAATCCGTATCACTATGCAGCCTCGGCCGAAGACCGTATCGCAACAGAAAATTTAGTGCCGAGTGTCGGAGAGTACGATTGCTGGGCTATCGGTTGGGCTTACAGGGAATTTCCCAAAAACAAAAATTGTTATGCCGATAGAGAAGCACTGAAGTCTTATTTAGCGACATCCGACACTCCCGCACACAGATATTCGAGAAACGGTTTAGATATCCGTAGCGGCAAAGGCGATTTGACGCAAGAGCGTGTGGAAGCTCTAAATTCGGGATTCGAGAACTTAGTGTACATTTTCGAGAATATGGAAAAAATCGCCTGTAAAGGAAGGGTAAAAGATATGGGATATGCCCTCGGCAGTCTCACCAAGGAAGCCATGAATATGTATGGAAACTATTTGAAGTTGACGGCAGAATGCTTCGGCAGCTCTCTCCCTTTGAAAAATCAAAAAGAAGCCATGGAGATATTAACCCGTTATTTTTTCTCGGGAGCGACAAAAATCGAAACCGAGCCGGTACGCAAAAATCATCCGGTCGACATCAGGGAAATGATGGTGAAAAACGGGAAAACAGTATTTGAAAAAATTTTCTCAAAGGAATTAACGGAACAATTGATAGAAGCGGAAAAAGAAGGACGCGACGGTTATACGGTCACTGCCTTTTTCAAAGATTTATATCAATCGCTATTTGCAAATTTCGATTCACAAACACCTTTTTCTTTCCGGCAAATGGATATTCAAGTGCTATGTATCGGCACCTGGTTGGAAGTCGCCGAAAAAAATAAGATATTCGAGAAACAAGATATGGCCTCTATAATATTGGAGAATGAGATGAAATACGTATACACTCAATTAAAGCAATTGGCAGAAACACATATCGACTCACGAAGCAGGAATATTTGTAAAGTTCTCGCCAACAGGATGGCACAAAAATTAACGAATAAAAATAAACTGTTATGAAACGCAGCATGATTTTACTCATATGTATCAGCACATGGGGATGTGTAAAAAAAGAACCGTCTTTTACCGCCTTAAACGAGGAAAATACAACGGACTTAACCGCACCTGCAGATTGGGATAAACTACTCGAGGCATGGGAATATGTACCTTTGGAAACAAACGACCTCAGTCGCTTGGAAAACATCGACGCATGCTATATTTACGGAGATTATATTTTTATAAAAGATACAAAATCAGGCGAAGCCCGAATAATGCAATTCAAATTATCGGGAGATTTCATGCATCAGGTGGGAAAACAAGGGTCCGGAGAAAAAGAATACGGCAACCTGGGATTAATCTGGGTAAATTTGGAAAAGCAAAACATTAGTCTGTATGATGGCCTTAGTACTCAAAAACGTGTTACTTACGACTTTGCAGGTAATTTTATATCCAGCGGAAAAGCCGATTTCGTATCTTTTTATACCAGACAAATGTATCCGCTGACGGACGGAAAGTATATCGGTTATTGTGCATGCGGCCTGAATAACAAGATGTGTTATTTTACAACAGACAATACATTCGGTAAATTCGACACATTAAGAACACACGTAATATCCTTCCCTATGGGATTTGTAGACTTTGCCGTTCATCCCATAGCCGTATACCAAAACAGAGTATCTTGTGTCGCCCCTTTGTGCGATACCATTTTCGAGTATTCGAACAATAAACTGACGCCCCGTTTCGTCACAACAGTGCATCGGTCCGTACCGATCGATTACAAACCGACCGAAGAAGACTATTGGAGACAATTAAACAATTTGAAGAAAGACGGTTATTTTTCGAAGAATGACATTTTCGAAACGACGAACTGGTTCATTATCACCTACGACAACGGCAAGCTTTTTTACGAAAAAAACCGGAAGAAAGGTTATTTCATATCCAAAGAATTGCCTGCACGCGGAGATATGATTTACCCCAACGATCTATGGGGACAGCAGGGTGAAAAATTGATAGCCGTCTTTACGCCGGAAGAATTGCTTGCAATAAAAACCGAACTGGAAATGAAAAACGTACGACTCACGGACAGGATGCAAGAAATGTTCGGCAAAGTACGAACGGGAGGAAATCCGTGGTTATTTTTCTATAACTTAAAATAAACACATACCACGTTCAACAAATTTTCCGGTTTGCAATACAAAAAACCGTCTCAAAATAAGGTAATCTTTTGTATATTGATAAGAACGGCAAGTTCTCGTTTCCATCAATGAGAACTTGCCTCCTGACTTCGTCATTGCGTACCCCAAAAATCCTCATCAAATAGTTTAGCTATTCTCTGATGTCTTGTCATCAGCATGGTTTGTGTATAAACCTCCTTGTTCAGAGGTAGTTTGATTTGTATCGTAGTGATTGTTTTTGC
>JBGZEX010000039.1:0-7353 GCA_041846495.1 Marinifilaceae bacterium | reverse complement strand
CACCAATGCATTCGGTATGGGCATAGACAAAGCGGATGTCCGCCTCGTCGTCCACTTCCACGTTCCGGACAATCCCGAAGCTTATTTCCAGGAATCCGGAAGGGCGGGAAGAGACGGGAGAAAGGCCTATGCCGTAGCGCTTTACAACAAATCTTCCATTGCAGCCATGCGAACGGGCATCGCTAAAAAATTCCCGGATACGACCTATATTAAAAGAGTATACAAAGCCTTGGGCAATTATTTCCAAATCGCAGAAGGTGCGGGAAAAGGTTATAGCTACGAATTCCATCCCGAAGAATTCGTCCGGAATTTCAAACTCGACAGGACAAAGATGTTTTCGTCCGTAGAAATCCTCAAATTGAGCGGTTATATAGAGTACACCGTAGATATCAACCTGCATTCCCAGATTATCTTCAACATAAAAAGGGACGAACTCTACCATATCCCTTACTTTTCTCCCTTTCAGGAAAAACTCGTAGAAATCCTGATGCGCAGATATCCGGGCATATTCTCCTCTTACGTATATGTAAACGAGACGGAAATCGCCGATTCCACGAATTCCGACCGGAATACCGTATATAAAAACCTTATCGAAATTTCGCGCCGTAAATTAATCGATTATATCCCCGGAAACGACCATCCTTATATCGTTTATCTCATGCCCCGCATGCCGGAAGGCCATATAAGCATCCCTTCCGAAGTTTATAAAAAACGTAAGCAATGCTATAAAAAAAGAGTGGAAACCATGATCGACTATCTGCAAAATCCGGGAAACTGCCGCCAAGCCTTCCTCACCCGTTACTTCGGACAAAAAAAAGAATCCGGATGCGGAATATGCGATTTATGCATCAAAAGGAAAAAAGAAAAGCGAAGGGATGAGGAGCTCTCCGGCAGAATAGAATCTCTTATACGACAAGGAGAAGGGGATATAAAAAAAATCGTAAATCATTTTCCCATAGAAGACCGGGATGCCGTAATCGATTCCGTCCGCATACTTTTGGACAAAGGGACCCTGTATTATACGGATCCGAATACCATCGGATACGCTCCTCATAAAAAAAACGGATCCGAAAACCGGAGTCCGGAATGATTTTCTCCGATTTTATTCGTATTTTCGTAAAATAAATTTCATATACCATGAGAAAAATCGTAATCGTCACCGGAGCTACGTCCGGTATAGGAGAAGCCACCGCCGTAAAATGTGCGGCGTCCGGTTTCGACATCATTATAACCGGACGCCGTAAAGAACGCTTGGAAGCATTGAGTTGCAAACTCCAAAGTATGGGAGCCGAAACCCTCAGTCTCTGTTTCGATATCCGCAGTTGCGCCGAAGTGGAAAAAGCCGTAAATACCATTCCCGAAAAATGGAGAGACATATCCGTTCTCGTAAACAATGCCGGATTGGCCGTAGGAGTCGCCCCCATCCAGGAAGGGATAATCGACGACTGGGAAAGAATGATCGATACCAATATAAAGGGATTGTTATATATGACAAGGGCCGTAGCCCCGCTCATGATAGAAAAAGGCGAAGGACATATCGTCAATTTGGCCTCCATTGCAGGCAAGGAGGTTTATCCCGGAGGAAACGTATATTGTGCCACCAAGCATGCCGTAGATGCTCTTTCGAAAGCCATGAGGGTGGACATGCTGAAATACGGTATCAAGGTGACCAATATCGCACCCGGCATGGTGGAAACGGAATTCTCTCTCGTGCGCTATAAGGGGGACCGGAAAGCCGCCGACGGAGTATACAAAGGGATGACTCCTCTTACGAACGAAGATATTGCCGAAACCCTCCTTTTCGCCATAACCCGCCCCTTCCACGTATGTCTCAACGACATCGTCATCATGCCGACGGCACAGGCGAATTCCCGCGACGTTATCCGCAAATAAAACGAAAAGCCGGATATGAAAATACGGGACATCGCAATGCCCCGTATTTTCATATCCGACCCGAACTTCAATTTCCGGGTTCCGTAAATACTCTTGCCGAAAGTTCCTTCTCAAGCATATACAAAGCGCTTCCGTCGCGACCTATCAGCTTCAGGCGATTCAAGAGATCCTGAACCGTAGCTTCTTCTTCGATTTGTTCGTCCACATACCATTGCAGCATTCCGGAAGTAGCATAATCGCCGGCTTCAACAGCCACATCCATACAATTATATATCATCTCGGTAACCTTGCATTCATGGGCATACGTATCTTCAAAAACCTCATAAACTCCGTTCCAATCCACTTCCACCTCCGCCACGGCTTCCAATAACACCCGGCCGCCCCGCTCATTCACATAATCGAAAAGCTTTAAAGCATGAGACACCTCTTCCCGGTATTGAATCTTCATCCAGTGGGCAAAACCTTTAAACCCTTTATTTTCAAAATAGGCCGCCATCGAAAGATATAGATGTGCCGACCAAAATTCCGCATTAATCTGCTTGTTTAAAACTTCTTCAACCTTAGAACTCAACTTCATAATCCTTATATTTAAATTAAACGATATTGAAATTCAATCAAATTCCAAGCCAAACTTTTCCTTAAGTTCTTTTACGGCCGGATTCAATTCTATAAAATAATTCAATTTTTGACTGAGCGTAACCATGGAAACTTCTTCTTCCGATTCTCTTATCTTCGTATTCAAACTAACGGAATGCGAACCGAGACGACGATTCAAAAAAGCTACAATACTCTTTTTATTCCGCTCGACGATATCTACTTGGGTATTATTGGAAAGATAAAGGGTGATGTCCTCTCCCGCCACCTCGGGAGGATAACAAAGCAGGGCAAATTTCAAAATAGGGTCTTTAGTCTCGATGTTTCCATAATCTTTCAATGCTTCTGCGACTTCGGCCTCTCCGAAATCCCTCCCTTTTGCCTCGCAATTATCCGCTCCGGCACAAATTTCTTCTTCGGAATTCCGAGGCAGAGATTCCCGGAGTTGTTTCCAATTCTCAGTCAACCGGAACGTGGATTCGAGTTTCACTCCCGCTTCCGGGGTTCCCTCCTTCCTTTCCTCTGTCGTTTTCTTAAGGATATTCGTATTTCGCTCTTTCCGGGAGGTCTTTTCTTCGGAACCGGCAGTCGAATTTTCGAATATTTTCAAAAGTTCAGGAGCGGTTTCCCGACTTAAATTTTTTTTTTGAACTCCATAGTTTGCGCCAATTTGATAAGAGCGATTTCTATCCCTAAGCGCTTCTCCACATTAAGTCTGTATTGTCCGGCTGCGGTTTCCATGATTTTAAGGCCTTCGAATATGAAATCCTCCGGTATTTCGGCCGCTTGTTCCTTATAACGCTGTCTTATGCTTTTACCCGTCTGAATGAGTTTAAGCGTGGATTCGTCCTTCGCCATCAACAAATCCCTGAAATGTGCAGCGACTCCCGTGATAAAATCTCCCATATCGAAGCCCTTGGCAACAATTTCGTTAAAAAGCAGCATAAGTTCGGTTATCTTGCCGGAATAGGCGAGTTCCGTCACTTTAAAAAAATAATCGTAATCCAACACATTAAGGCAGGAAATCACCTTGTTATAGGAGATATCCCCTCGGCAAAAATTCACCAATTGATCGTATTGGGAAAGGGCATCGCGCATGGCGCCGTCGGATTTCCGCGCAATCAGACGTAAAGCATCCTCTTCCGTTTTCACGCCCTCCTTGGCAGCTATCCGGCTAAGATAAGCTACGGTATCGTCTACGGTTATACGGTGGAAATCGTAAATCTGACAACGGGAAAGGATGGTCGGGATAATCTTGTGTTTTTCCGTAGTAGCGAGAATAAAAACCGCATGTGCGGGAGGTTCTTCCAAGGTTTTCAAAAAAGCATTGAAAGCGGAAGTCGACAGCATATGCACCTCGTCTATAATATAGATATTGTATTTTCCTATGGCCGGATATATCCTCACCTGTTCGACCAGAGCTCTTATGTCGTCCACCTTGTTATTGGACGCCGCATCGAGCTCGTGTATATTCATGGAACGGTTTTCATTGAAAGCCCTGCAAGACTCGCAGGTATTACAGGGTTCCGCATCTTCGCCGAGGTTCATGCAATTAATCGTCTTTGCGAATATACGGGCGCAAGTCGTCTTCCCCACTCCGCGGGGACCGCAGAAAAGATAGGCATGGGCCAATTGGTTCTTCAATATGGCGCTTTTGAGCGTAGAGGTGATCTCCGATTGTCCGACAACCGTATCGAAACTGACCGGACGATATTTTCTTGCGGAAACAACAAAGTCGTTCATAAACCTGTCAATCTTAATTCTCCCGTAAAATTAATCATCTCTCTTTAATTTTCCTAATCCTTTCGAATATTCCCCCTAAACCGCCACTCCGTCAGGCCGGGCAGCCGGATATTCTCCTATATGATTTCAATACTTTGCTTCTCCACCCAACCTTCATTCCCGGAAGGGAGCACTATTTTAAACCAGGAGCCGAGGGAATCGCTAACCCGCACTTTCAAGCCTTCGTGAATCACAAAAAGTTCCGTTCCTCCCCGCTCCGGAGCCCCCTTTACCGTCAGGCTCGGCAATGTTACAATTGCAAAATTCCGGTCTTTAGCCTGCCGGAACTGCCTGTTTGCAAATATTAAAAACAAGGCCGCCAAACCGAAAGCCGTCAATGCCGCCGAAAAGCCGGTCTTCTTCCAAGCGATTGTTCCGGAATAAACATATACGACAAAAGAAAACAGAAAAATCATAAAAAATACGATGGCCGCAATTCCCCATATATCGGCTGAGAAAAGCGAAGCGATATTTTTATACCAACGGTTCAAGAAAAACTCCGGCATTATATCCATACGATCTACTATGGACTTACGGGCTATTTTCAAATTATATTTTATATCCGCCCCGCCCGGATTCAACAACAACGCCCTCTCGTAATTCAAAATCGCCCGAGTATAATCCCCCGATTTGAAATAAGCATTGCCTAAATTATAGTACAAGCGGTCGGATGCGAATCCGGATTTCAAAATCTCTTCATATAAATCGACGGCCGAGGTAAAATCTCCTTTCATATAAGCGTCGGCAGCCGTAACAGCCATGTCCTCCGGAGCGAAAGGCCGGGATTCTTTTAAATTTTCCCGGGATTCCATGCCGGCAATACGGGAAGTATCCCGATGCTCTTGTCCCGAAACAAATAAGGGAGACAATAGACAGACAAAGGAAATTATCCTTAAAACTCTTTTCATAATCTCTTGTTTTTCAACTATTTTACGGATTTATCCAAGCTCGTAATCACTTTGATACTGCTTTCGTATATTCTCTGCATTTCTTTTTCCGGATTGGTCCCCGGTGCATATCTTGCATATTCGCAATCGTCCAAAAGAGCAATAAACTCATCGATTTTAGTCTCTTCCACGAACTTATCCGTCAAAATTCCGCTTATATTATCCCTATTCAATGCAGCCGTATCGATATTGAGTTTATAACTTATATAGCCCCAAAGTCCTTTTAAAGTTTCGTCATAAAACAAATCGATATTATTGTTTTTCAATGCCGAAGCCGCCGCCTTAAGCCGTTTGCGAGCCATTTTATTGGCAGCTTTGTTTTTTACCCTGACCACATCCGCCCGCGCTTTAATCCGCTTACGGTTGATGCTCATTCCCGATACGACGATAAAAGCCGGTAAAATAAACCACAACCAATAGGCTATCGTTCCGAAAAACTTATCGCCCAAGGGTTCCAACCTGAGATTACCGGTATGTATAAATCGTATATCCTCTCTCAATATCTTAAAATCTTCTTTTTTATAAACATTTCCCATCGGACTTCCTATTATGGAAGAGATGTTTCCCTCCGTTCCTTTTTCCACATGAAGTTTAAACTCTTTTCCTTTCAGAGTTTTATAAGATTTGGTTTGAGGGTCGAAATAGGAAAATTCGAAAGCGGGAACGGTATATTCTCCTCCGTAACGGGGAATAATCAAATATTCGTAAGTAATCGAACCTTTAGCCTCCCCCTGACGGATGTTTTTGGTGATTTTAGGATCGTAAATCTCGAAACCTTCCGGTAAATCCGGTTTGGAAAGATTCATCAGTTTCAGATTCCCGCTTCCGGATACGGTAACCGTATAAGTTAAAGCATCGTTAGCCTTTATCGATTCCGAAGATATGGAGGTCGTCAAGGAAAATTTTCCGACTCCTCCGCTGAAACTCCCCGGTTTTCCGGCATCGGGCAGCGGCAACACCGTAATCTTCACCGGAAGACTTCTTCTCGTAAGCGAGCGTTGGCGATAATTTCCGAAAAAATCGTCGAAAAAACTCGCCCCTCCCCCCAACTCTTCCCTTACTATCGACTCGAGTTCGAAAGGCTCTATGGTTATATCTCCCGCATGTTGCGGTATCAATAAAAACTTCCGGAGCATGCCCATATTATATATGGCACCGTCGTGAGCCACCCGTTTCAGTTCAATCCTCCGGGGAATAGGCATATCCTCGGATACGAAACCCTGGAACGAGGGAAACCGGCTCTGTCCGAAATTCACAATATCCATCCTCGTATATATTTTTATGTCCGCCGTAAAAGGTTCCCCCACATAAAGCGTTTTTCTGCTTGTCTCGACACTGACAAAAAGATTTTTATCCGAATTCTTATTTCCGGATTCCGATGCTTCAGACCGCCCTTCGGATTGTACATTCTTTCCCCGATTCCCGGAATCTATAACTTCAATTTCCAAAGCATTGGACAAATACTCCTTACCGTCTACGGTTATCTTCGCTCCCGGGATGGAGAATTTTCCGCTCTTTACGGCTCTTAATAAATAAGTATAACTATAATGAACCGTTTGACTTATTTTCCCGTTCACATTGGTATAAGAAGAAGTATGCCCCACACTCGGCCCCATCAACAATTCCACGCCTTCGAATTCGGGAAGCCGTATATTCTTACCTTCCTTATTAAGGGTATATACCAATCGGAACTGCTCTCCGACCTCTACCACCGAAGGGAGCGATGCCTTAAATTCTATATTTTGGGAATAAACGGAGAGACTTATAGTCAATAACCATATCAAACTGAAAAATCTCATATCTTAAAATAATTTCATTACCAATTTTTCTTTATTCTGCTCTTTTGAGCTTTTACCGCCTTCATTTTTTCCTTACTCACTTTCTCCTGAACCCGTTTCTCATCCTGCTCCAAAGCTTCCAACAATCTTTGCGCATCTTCTTTCGAAATTCTCGGCTGAGGTCCGGATTGCGGATCCTTGTTCTGCTGATCTTTATTCTGCTGATCCTTGTTCTGTTGATCCTTGTTCTGTTGATCCTTGTTCTGTTGATCCTTGTTCTGTTGATCCTTGTTCTGTTGATCCTTGTTCTGTTGATCCTTGTTCTGTTGATCCTTGTTCTGTTGATCCTTGTTCTGTTG
>JBGZEX010000038.1:0-9993 GCA_041846495.1 Marinifilaceae bacterium | reverse complement strand
TTTCCACGACAACGATTCAAATAATATATCATAAGAATCCGGAAAAAAGAAAAAAGTATAACAATTCAATAAAAAAAATAAGGAAACAACAACATAAAAACATATCTGCAATCTTTCATTTGCTCTCTTATATATTTATAAGCCCGGTATTTATGCTGTTTGACCGTAGTTATGGAAATTCCCAGTTTGTCGGCTATATCCTGCCCGGAAATGCCCTCCATGCTAAGCAAAATCACTTCCCTTTGTCCTTCCGGCAAATCCCGGATACATTTCCTTAAACGGCGAACGATTTCCTCTTCCGAAATACTTGAAAACTCCGGTCCTGAAAATGTTCCGGCATCCGCTTCCCATTCTTTCAAACGCCTATCCCTTGCATTCCTGTCCCGTATATATTTAAGGGAATTATTGGTTACGGAGCGGTAAAGATAGGTTATCAATCCTCTTTTATTTTCGAATACTACAGAAGAATTCCACATATGTATGAAAATCTCCTGAACGATATCGGCGGAAACAGCCTCTTCCCCCAATATACGGAAAGCATGATTCGCCAAGGAATCGAAGAAAGAATAAAACATTTCTTTATAAGCCTCTTCTTTTTTCCGGTTTACGGCCTCGACAAAATGCTCTTCTTCTTTTCTGTGCATATACGAATCGGAATATATTTTAAAAACAGGCTTTTAACGGTGATTTCCAAAAATTTCCCGGACACGGGAAATGTAAGTTTCGGGGACTCCTCCGAAAACAGAGTTCAAGAAATACGGGAAACGGCTCCGTCGGCAATACGGTATCTCTGATTGCTTTCCGGACAACGGGCATAACCCTCCGTATCGAATTCCAGGCGATGGCCGTATTCGCTCATCCAACCCGTCTGTCTTCCGGGATTCCCCACAATCAATGCGTAGGGAGGTACATCTTTGGTAACCACTGCTCCCGCTCCGATAAAGGCGTATCTTCCTATATCGTGTCCGCAAACGACGGTTGCATTGGCTCCTACGGTAGCTCCGAAACCTACGCGGGTCGTGGCATAATCATTCTTCCGGTTTACGGCCGAACGCGGATTCAACACATTGGTAAACACACAGGAAGGTCCGAGAAAAACCTCGTCTTCACAAACGACTCCCGTATATACGGACACATTGTTTTGTACCTTCACCCTCTTACCCAAAACCGCACCGGGAGCCACAACCACATTCTGTCCGATATTGCAATCCTCTCCGATTACGGCTCCTTCCATAATATGGGAAAAATGCCAGATTTTAGTCCCTTTGCCGATACGGCATCCCTTATCGATAACAGCCGTAGGATGTGCAAAATATACATTCTCTTCAATAAAATTCCCGGCTTTCATAAAAAACCCTTTAACGCTTCGACTATAAAATTCTGTTGAGAGGCCGTCAGTTCCGTATGCATCGGAAGGGAAAGCACCTCTTCGGACAACCGTTCCGCATTGGAGAGCGGTCCTCCTATAACAACCCTATCCTTATAGGCCGGTTGTTCGTGAAGGGGTGTGGGATAATAAATCATGGAAGGTATTCCGGCCGCCGCCAAATGAGCTTTAAGCGCATCTCTGTTTCCGTCGGTTACCTGGAGGGTATACTGATGAAATACGTGAGCGGAATAAGGCATTACACGCGGGACGATAAGTCCCGGAAAATCCCGAAGCTCTTTCGTATACCGGAAAGCCGCCTGTCTTCGGGCATAGTTATATTCATCCAAAAACCTCAATTTCACATCGAGTACGGCTGCCTGTATCGTATCCAAACGGGAATTGCAACCTACGAAATCGTGACGATATTTTATCCGTTGTCCATGATTGGATAATATCCGAAGCTTTTCCGCAATCTCCTCGTCATCCGTCATCAATGCCCCTCCGTCACCGTAGCAGCCTAAATTTTTAGAAGGAAAAAAAGATGTGCATCCTATATTCCCCATCGTCCCCGTTTTTTTCGTCCTTCCGTCGGAAAACGTATAATCCGCACCGAGAGATTGGGCGTTATCCTCTATCACATATAATCCGTGACGTTGTGCAAAGGCGAGAATGGGTTCCATATCGCAGGATTGGCCGAACAAATGTACGGGAACCACCGCCTTCGTTCGGGGAGAAAGGGCCTGTAAAAGAGAAGTTGCGGACATGTTGAAAGACATTTTGTCCACATCCACCAATACGGGAACAATTCCCAAAAGGGCCGCCGCCTCCGCTGTAGCCGCATAGGTGAAAGCCGGAACGATAATCTCGTCTCCCGGTCTCAAATCCAATGCCATAAGAGATAATTGCAGGGCATCTGTCCCGCTCGCACAGGGTACGACGTATTTTACTCCGCAATATGCAGCCAAATGTTCCGCAAACTGCCCGACCTGTTTCCCGTTGATAAAAGCGGAAGTATTGATTACATCCCGGATTGCGGCATCAATAGCCGTGTGAATCTTAAGATATTGCTCCTTGAGATTCACCATCTCCATTCTCATTTTATGCTCATTTAACGTTATATATGCAAATATATACTATATTTTTTTGAATACCAATTTTCAAATAAAATAAGAAAAACTTGAATTTCTCCTCCCGAAAACCTAAATTAAATGACAAATCGACAACTATGAAACAACGGATATATACGGGATTCATCACCCTCCTGTTCTTTATGTACCCCGGGCTATACGGGCAAGCTCAGGAAATTCCCGAACTGAGCGGTATTCTCGAAGATATGAACATCCGTCCGGAAAATCAAGAATATGAAGCAGTATTCGAATATCTCAATTACCTCTATTTCCATCCGCTCGATATCAATAAAACTCCGTCCGACTCGCTCAAAAAAATGGTATTTCTCTCGGCATATCAAATCGACAGACTTATCGAATACAGGAAACGGCAAAACGGATTCGATTCGGTAAACGAAATTTTGTCGGTAAGCGGATTCAATGAAAGCGATTTAAAAAAAATCCGCCCTTTTATCACCGTCGGCAAACGAACGGGAGGAATTCCCCTCTCCAAAATCTCCCGCCGGGAAGCTCTCCTTAGAATTCGCTGTTCTTTTCCCCGGAGAGAGGGATATAAAAAATACTCGAGAGAAGATTTCAAAAATGAAAACCAATGGAATAAAAAAGAAAGGAACCGGTTTTTAGGCCCTCCCTTCAGCGCTCTTTTCAAGTATAAATTCGAAGCCGGAGAAAAGTGGTCGGGGCATATAATCCTTGAAAACGATGCGGGAGAACCGTGGTTCTCGCAGGGACAAAAAATGGGATTCGACTATATTTCCGCAAGTGTGGGTTTGCACTCCGGAAAAATCCTCGAAAAACTGTACATAGGAGATTTCGAAATACGATGGGGCGAGGGAATTACGGTTTGGAACGGATTTTCTACCGGGAAATCGACGAATACCACAGGTGTGGAACGTCCCGGTTCGGAAATCAAACCCCATACCTCCGTCGACGAAAACGACTTTTTCCGGGGAATAGGAACGGAACTGCGTATTTCGGAAAATCTTTCGGCAAGCTTTTTCTTTTCCCATAAAAAAATCGATGCCGGTATTTCCGCCCCGGACACTGCGGAAACGGAGGATTTCAAATCCGTATCCCTTTACGAATCGGGGCTTCACCGCAACAGGAACGAATTGGATAAAAAACACCGCATAAAAGAAACGGCAACAGGCATATCCTTGGATTACAACCACCGCTATTTCAAGGCGGGAATCCGGACGGTTTATTATAATCTAAGCCCGCACCTCAAACCTCGGGAGCGGATATACAGCCGATACGAAGAAACCGGAAAAAACCGCTGTCTTGCAAGCATCGACTATAAAACGGACATATTCCGCTTCCGCATATTCGGAGAAACGGGATGTACGGAAAAAGGCAGGATAGCCGCCTTAAACGGTATCTTCTACCACGGCATAAAGGATATGGATATCGTATTCCTGCACAGGTACTATGCCCGGGATTACCGGTCCCTATACGCTTCGGCCGTAGGAGAATATTCGAATACTTCGAACGAAGAGGGCATATACGCCGGATTGGCGACAAGTCCGCATCCCGATATCAAAATCAACATCTATTACGATCGTTTTCGGTTCTTTTCTCCCCGTTACAACGCTTATTTCCCCGGAAGCGGTAATGATTTGGTCTCCGAAATCCAATGGAATTCCGGTATCATGAAAAGCAGTATACGCTATAAAAGAAAAAGCCGTCCCGAAAATGTCGGAATCGACAAAGAAGTACGGAGCGGTCGCAGACGACGGAACGAAATACGCCTCAACACCGGATTCGAATGGAGCAGGCAAATCGCCACCCGCATAAGACTCGACTATGCGGATACCCGAAAAAACGGCACCCGGGATAAAGGTTATATGATAACCCACGACATCACCTACAATGCCCCCGGGAAAAAATTCAGAGGGAATTTCCGGCTGGCATGGTTCGACACCGACTCCTATGCCGCCCGCATATACGGATACGAACACGACGTGCTTTATTACTTCGCCTTTCCGGCCTATTACGAAAAAGGAATGCGCACCTATGCGAACATCACTTACAGACCGGCGAAGCAATTCACCGTCTACCTGAAAACCGCCCTCACATGGTATCCGGGAAAAGATTCTATCGGGAGCCGTCTCTCGAAAATAGACCGCAATAAAATCTTTTCCCTTTCACTCCAACTGCGTTATAACTTCCGTTGAAAATCCTAACTCTTAGCCAATTCTATCAGAATCTCCAATACTTGAATAGCCGATTTCGACACCTTGGTGCCGGGACCGAATACGGCAATGGCTCCCGCATCGAATAAAAACCGGTAATCCTGATGGGGAATAACCCCTCCCACATACACCAATATGTCCTCCCGTCCCATTTTTTTCAGTTCCGAGATAACGGCGGGCACCAATGTCTTATGCCCCGCCGCGAGAGAAGACACTCCCACCACATGGACATCGTTCTCCACTGCCTGTCTGGCCGTTTCCTCGGGAGTCTGGAACAAAGGTCCCATATCCACATCGAAACCGATATCCGCATAACCCGTAGCCACCACCTTCGCTCCGCGATCGTGGCCGTCCTGTCCCATTTTAGCAATCATAATACGGGGGCGGCGACCCGTAAGTTCTGCAAATTCATCGGCCAAATCCTTAGCACGCTTAAAATCTTCATCGTTTTTTACTCCGCCGGAATATACTCCGCTCACTGTTCTTATCACTGCTTTATAACGTCCGCAAATTTTTTCACAGGCATAGGAGATTTCTCCCAAAGAAGCCCTTTTCCTCGCAGCATCCACAGCCAACTCCAGAAGATTCCCCTCTCCGGTTTCGGCACAACGGGTAATGGCATCGAGGGCGGCCTCCGTTTCTTCGGTATTTCTGCCGGCACGCAACTCCTTAAGCCGGGCTATTTGAGCCTCCCGCACCGTAGTATTGTCCACCTCCAGAATATCGATGGGGTCCTCCTTCTCCAAACGATATTTGTTAGTGCCGATTATCGTCTGTTCGCCGCTGTCTATACGTGCCTGGGTACGGGCTGCCGCCTCTTCGATACGAAGTTTGGGTATACCCGATTCTATGGCTTTGGCCATACCTCCCAATTTCTCCACCTCCTGTATCAGCGCCCATGCCTTATCGGCCAAATCCCGGGTAAGCGTCTCCACATAATAAGAGCCGCCCCAAGGGTCTATAGCCTTGCAAACGGCAGTCTCATCCTGAATATATATCTGGGTATTTCTGGCGATACGGGCGGAAAAATCGGTAGGAAGCGCAATGGCTTCGTCCAAGGCATTGGTATGCAGGCTTTGAGTATGCCCCAGGGCGGCGCCCATAGCCTCTATACAGGTACGTCCCACATTATTGAAGGGGTCCTGTTCGGTAAGCGACCAGCCCGAAGTCTGACTATGCGTGCGCAATGCCATGGATTTCGGATTTTCAGCTCCGAAACTCTTCACGATCTTGGCCCATAACAAACGTCCGGCCCTCATCTTCGCTATCTCCATAAAATGATTCATCCCTATGGCCCAAAAGAAAGAAAGCCGGGGTACAAAGGTATCCACACTCATCCCCGCATTTACGCCCGCTCGAAGATATTCCAAACCGTCCGCAAGCGTATAAGCCAGCTCTATGTCGGCAGTAGCTCCGGCTTCCTGCATATGATAACCGGAAATGGATATGGAATTGAACTTAGGCATATTCCGGGAAGTATATTCGAATATATCCGCTATAATCTTCATGGAGAACTCCGGCGGATATATATAAGTATTGCGCACCATAAACTCCTTGAGGATATCGTTCTGAATAGTCCCCGACAGCCGGTCGAGAGAAGCCCCCTGTTCCAACCCCGCCACTATATAAAAAGCCAGCACGGGTAAAACGGCTCCGTTCATCGTCATCGATACCGACATCTTATCCAAAGGTATTTGGTCGAACAGTATTTTCATATCCAATATGGAATCCACGGCCACTCCCGCCTTCCCCACATCCCCTATCACCCGGGGATGATCGGAATCGTATCCCCTGTGGGTAGCCAAATCGAAAGCTACCGACAATCCTTTTTGTCCGGCAGCCAAGTTACGGCGATAGAATGCATTGGACTCTTCCGCCATGGAAAATCCGGCATACTGACGTATGGTCCACGGACGCAAGGGGTACATGGCCGAATAGGGACCCCTCAAAAAAGGAGGGATACCCGATACGTAATCCAAATGCTCCATTCCCTCCAAATCCGCCTCCGTATAAACCGGCTTCACCGGTATCAATTCGGGGGTAATCCAAGGTTCCCCCTTAAGGTTTTCCTTTTCCCATGCGGCATAATCCCTGCATGCGGCCACAGGTCTTTTTATGGCTATATTTTTAAAATCCGGTCTCATTTCTGAAAATTTTAGTCGTTTATCCCCAATTTTTTCTGGTAACCGATAAGCTCCTCGAGTACATTATTCTTAACATGAATAAAATCGGTTATGCCTCTTTCCTCCAACTCGGGACGGGAAAACGGATTTCCGGCGACCACCACGATAGCGGCATCCTTAAGTTTATCGAAAGCTTCCGGAGCAAATCCCGCATATTCGTCGTCCGAACTGCAAAGTACAACGATATCCGCCCCATGCTCCAAAGCGGCCTTTACACCTTCGTCCACCGTGTCGAAACCGTTGTTGTCCACCGTGTCGAAACCGGCACAGGCAAAAAAGTTACAGGCAAACTGAGCTCTGGCCTTACGCATCGCCAGATTTCCCATAGGAAACATATATACTTTGGGACGGCCTTTTTCGACCGCATAACGTTCCGTTCTCAAACGCATTTTTTCAAATCCGCTACCTCCCCGACAAGGCGTCAAGGTTTCGAAATCCCCTTTCCTGTTTTCTTCCGCATACGGAATATCCGTATCCACGGTTCCGGAGAGGATTTCCGAAAAATCGGGAAATTGATTGGTACCCAATAAATTTTCCTTACGTTCGGCCACAGCCTTATCCCGGGCTTCCGCCATCGCTTTCACGGCTTTTTGCACATATCCGCTCCGGAAAGCCGCTATATATCCGCCCTCCGCCTCTGTTTCCGAAAACAATTTCCACGCCGCATCGATAATCAAATCGGTAAGTTCTTCTATATAGTAAGAGCCTCCCGCCACGTCCGCAATTTTCGAAAAATGAGATTCCTCTTTAAGTAAAAGTTGCTGATTACGGGCTATACGCTCCGAAAATTCCCCTCCTTTCCGGAATATCGCATCGTAGGGATTTACCGAAAAAGAATCCACTCCCCCCAGAACGGCGGCCATCGTTTCGGTTTGAGTACGCAGCATATTCACGTTGGAATCGTATAAAGTCTTATTCCAACGGGATGTTTCCCCATGTATATGCATCATACAAACGGCATCGCTGCCCGGATTATAAGCCTTTATCATATGTGCCCATATATAACGCGCTGCCCTTAATTTCGCTATCTCCATAAAATATTTGGAACCGGTAGCAAAGTGAAAACGGATACGGGGAGCAACCGCATCCGCCGTAAAACCTTTTTCCGTAAGCCTGTCCATATATTCGAGTCCGGCGGCAAGAGAAAACCCCAACTCCTGTACGACGGAAGCCCCGCAATCGTTAAACACATAACCTCCGACCTCCGCCAACTTGAAGTTCCTATAGGCTTTCATCAATACGAAGGCTTCCGCCATATCGACAAAAACTCCGTTTTCGTCAATTTTCCCTTCTCGCGCCATATCGGACAGGGGATCCGCATTTATACCGCCGTATATATTTTCCGGTATATTCCCCCTTTCCTCCACAACCTCCTTAAAAGCCTTCAATAAAGACAATTTATTACAGGGAGACACGAAATTCACCTCTATGCATTCCAATTCGATATCTTTCAACAGCACCTCCATGCCGGCTTTGGAGAAGTCCCGGCATTCCTCGAAAACAAAGCCTAAGGAAGTAATCCCCTTATTCAAAATGTCCAAGGCTTTTTTATTGGCATCGGCAAAATCCCCGACCGAAATATCCTGTCGTACAAACCAATCGTTCGAATCTTTCTTATTACCGCGTACGAAAGGGAATTCTCCGGGCAGGCAATTCAGATGAGCCAGTTTCTCCCTGTCCTCCCGCCTGAACATGGGCTGTACGCTAAAACCTTCATTCGTCTTCCAGACGAGTTTTCTGTCGAAATCGGCTCCCTTAAGATCCGCTACGACCTTGTCCTTCCACTCTTGCAACGTATTGGGACAAAACTCCTGGAAAAGCTTTTCATTTAGTTTTTCCGCCATAATAAAACATTTAACTGTAACTACAAGCACAAAGTTAATATTATTCAAACAACGAAAGGAAAAACTTCCCGGATTTTTTAGTCCACAGAGTTCCCGCTCCCGCATAATTATTTCCGAAAAAAGGATTTCGACAACCTTATTTTACGTATTTTTGCAGAACGATTTATAAAGGCCGTATGGATACCCTTCTCAAAACCGAATTGGAAAAAGCATGTGCCGTACTTCGAGCCGGAGGCGTCATCCTGTACCCCACGGATACCGTGTGGGGGATAGGGTGCGATGCCACGAACGAAGAAGCGGTAAGGCGCATATATGAAATCAAACGGCGGCCGGACCGGAAGGCGATGCTCATTCTGTTGGACGACCCCGGGAAAATCGCCTCCTATGCCCGGATGCCCGATATAGCCCTCGACCTCATAGAGATAGCGGACAAACCGCTCACCATCGTATATCCGGGAGCGAGAGGACTGGCTCCGTCCCTCATAGGCGAAGATAATTCCATAGGCATAAGAATCACGAAGGAAGCATTTTCGCAAAATCTCGTCCGTATGTTACGCAAACCCATCGTTTCCACCTCCGCCAACATAAGCGGCCGACCCGCTCCTTCGAATTACGATGAAATCGATGAGGCCGTCCGCTCCGAAGTCGACTATATCGTAGAATGTCTCCGGGAAAACAAAGGAAAAACGGTTCCTTCCTCCATTATCAAACTGGAAGAAGACGGAAGCTTTAAAATCCTCCGTCCGTAAGACGCTCACCGCTCCGGGTTCCTCCTCCGGGAATCTTATATGTCTCCCGATGATTTTTTCAGAACGGCATATTCCGATACAATCCGGCAACATCATTCATTCCGTATAAAACACCCTTTCCCAGCGGACATTACGATACAATAGGGTATCCCCTTCCTCGGGAACTTCCACTACATGTATCCGGCGGTATTTTATGTCCGGAAGAGTGTCGAGAACGAAAACCTCCCGAAATTTCAGACGGCGGAACTCCTTAAGCGACAATTTCCGCATACCCGACATTCCCCTCGTCGCATCGAATAGAAATTCATCCATACGCCCCATCGTTTCCTCCCCGACACAAAATATGATTTTCCCTCGATTCTTGAATTTATGAATCCTTTCCGATGTCATTTTTCCCAACGATTTAAAATCGAATTTGACATATACCGTATCTTTGAGAGCATCCTTGTCCGGAACATATCCGGGCGGAGCGACTCTCTTTATGGGATATATGAAATCAGACATTTCCCAAGATACATTCCGGTATAAT
>JBGZEX010000037.1:0-5679 GCA_041846495.1 Marinifilaceae bacterium | reverse complement strand
CCAAGGCCACGGCAACAGGGGCATTCGCCGCAATCCTGCGCATAGCCCCGTAATTCCCGGCCCTGACGGGCTGCTCCACCGAATGGATTCCGAAGGCGGATAAACGTTCCAATTTATACATAGCCTCCTCTTCTTCGAAAGCTCCGTTCGCATCGAGACGAATAACGGCATCCTTCCCGAATTTCTCGCGGACCATCCGTACCAAAGCGAGTTCCGATTCGAAATCGATAGCCCCGATTTTAAGTTTTATACAGCAAAAACCCTCCTCCCGTTTCTCCTCCACACGCCTTCGCATAGCTTCGAAACTCCCCATCCATATCAAACCGTTTATGGGAATCCCCGCCTCGCCGGAAGTGAAAGCCGAGGGAAAAAGCAATCCCCCGCCCTCGAAGTCGGCAAGCGCCGTTTCCATCCCGAAACACAAAGAAGGATATGCCTGCCAGACGTCGGGAGTAAACTCGCAAACGCCGTTGCAAACCTCCGCCAGCCGCTCTTCGTAATCCGCTCCCTCTTCCGCACTCAATCCCCGGAATAAAGCCGCCTCGCCGTAACCTGCCCGAGAGGGGAAAGCATCGTCGTATACCCTCACGAAATAAGTCTGCCTGGTATGCAAAACGCCCCGCGACGTCCCTGCCGGCTCCCTGAATTTCAAGGTATAGGGGATATAATCGGCCTTAAGCATCAACCCGGGAATTTAGGGAACTTGTCGAAATCCGGAGTCCGCTTTTCCAAAAAGGCATTTTTCCCCTCCTGAGCTTCTTCCATAAGATAATACATAAGGGTGGCATCCCCTGCAAACTCCATCAATCCTCTCTGGCCGTCGAGCTCCGCATTCAAAGCCCGTTTAATCATCCGGATCGCCATCGGACTCCGGCTCAATATCGTCTTGCACCAGTCCACCGTTTCGTCCTCCAACCTCGCGGCAGGTACCACCTTGTTTACCATCCCCATAGCTTCGGCCTCCGCAGCGGTATACTGACGGCATAAAAACCAGATCTCCCTCGTCTTCTTCTGACCTACACAACGGGCAAGATAAGAAGAACCGAAACCTCCGTCGAAACTCCCGACCTTGGGCCCGGTCTGTCCGAAACGGGCATGCTCGGCCGCTATCGTCAAATCGCATACCACATGAAGCACATGCCCTCCTCCTATGGCATAACCGTTGACCATGGCAATGACGGGCTTGGGCAGAGAACGGATGGCCTTATGCACATCCAATACATTCAATCGGGGAACTCCTTCTCCGTCGATATACCCTCCCATCCCTTTCACATGCTGATCTCCTCCCGAACAAAAAGCCTTATCGCCGGCTCCGGTCAAAACGACTACGCCTATATCCAGACGCTCCCTGCATATATCCATGGCATCCAGAATCTCGGCATTCGTCTGCGGCCGGAAAGCATTATAAACCTTAGGCCGGTTGATGGTTATCTTGGCTATTCCCTCGAAATACTCGAATAAAATATCCTCGTATTTCTTTATTTCCTTCCATTCTCTCATATTCATCTATTTTAATTGTAAGTTCTATCGGTTTACGGGGTAAGACTCCCCCGAAATATATGTAAAATACGATTTCAATACAGGGGCGTTTTCAAACCTCGGCGTTTCCACCTCGAGCAGGACCGCCCTGTCGCCGGATGCGAAAAACGAAGGCAACACCGTTTCCAGTTCTTCGGCGGAAGCGGCCTTCATATATCTCCATCCGTAAGCTCCGGCCATTTCCCTTACGGGAACTTCGAGCGGAGTCTCGAAACAGGTCTCCAATTCCTTCAAAGAATCCGGCCCGGGAATAAAACGGAATATCCCCCCTCCTCCGTTACGCATCACGATTACCCGCATCCGCCCGTTTACATAAGGCATCCACAAAGCATTGGAATCGTACATAAAACTCAGATCTCCCGTAATCAAAAGGGTGGTCCCGGAATATACTTCGGAAAACCCCATTGCCGTGGAAGTGGCCCCCTCGATTCCGTTGGTTCCGCGATTGCTCCATTCTCCTCCCGCATAATGCGTGTGTTCGAATAATTGGAGATAACGTACGGGCGTGGAATTAGCCGCATGCAAAGCAGCATCATGGGGAATATGCCGTAAAATCACTTCGAAAGCCTTGAGGTCGCTCCATCCCGCATCCGCCATAAAGGTACGGTGAAGAAGGTCTGCTTTCCGTTTTATCTTCTGCCACGAACCGGCATAGGAAACTCCTTCCGGTGAGAGGGACGCCGGTGCCTTGTCTTTCAACCGTCCGGCGAATTCCTTCCAAAAGCCCGAAGCTCCCGTACATATATGATGGGTAAGCGCACAAAAAGTGTCCGGAGCCGGAAACCTCTCGTCTATCCCCCAATGCTCCGCAGGTTTCGCCCTCCGTAGAAAAGTTTTCAACATACGGGAAATCAACGAGCCTCCGAAAGAAATAAGGAGTTCCGGATAAAGCGATTCGTCTTCTCCGGCTGCAGCCAATACCCGGTCTACCGTACATATCCCCGTATCCGTACGGATATTGGAGAGACTCTCGGCAAACAAAACCGTATGGGGAAATTTGCATATATCCTGCAATGCGGCGGACACGTCTTCGTCGGGAGGATAAAAACCGGCGACGATCATCACTCTGGGAGCTTCCAAAAACCGCTTTACGAGCATATCCCATACCTCTTCCGGCAATTCTTGCCGTTCCCTCACCAACGTTATCGCCCGCTCTTTTCCGGAATATCCGGAAGAAATCCCGTATAGCGGTTCGCAAAACGACATATTGATGTGTACGGGTCCTCGCCGGGGCATCAGGGCATGGTTCAACACCTCATTCAAACGACGATTGGCATACCATGCCGAGGCGGAAGTATCGAATTCCGCTCTCAAGCTGCAATACGACTTAACGAAACCGGCCATAGCTCCCTTCTGTCGAATCGTCTGTCCCTCGTCCTGGTCGATCCATTCGGCCGGACGGTCGGCCGTCACCGCAACCAAAGGAATCCCCCTGTAAAAAGCCTCGGCAACGGCAGGAGCATAATTCAACATGGCCGTACCGGAAGTACAAACCAGTCCTACGGCTTCACCCGAGGCCAAAGCCAATCCGAGAGCGAAAAAACCGGCGGAACGCTCATCCGCAATCACGTATTTCTCGAAAGCGGGATTCCGGGAGAAAGAAAACAAAAGAGGAGCATTTCGCGAACCGGGCGACATAACGAGTTTACGTATGCCCTTCATCTCGAATAAATCCATCAATACGCTTACGCCTTTCTTATCCGAATAATCCGAATCCATCATCTTGCATTATCATTTAAAATCCGCCTTATCTCCGACGAAATGTACTCCAAGCACATTCAAAAGAGTAGCCGCCTTATCCGAGGTCTCTTCCCATTCGTCTTCAAATACCGAATCTCCGTTTATACCTCCTCCCACATAAAGCCGGAATGCCCCGGGAAACAATTCCATCGAGCGGATGTTCACATACAATCTTGCAACATCCTTACCCACAGGCCCCAAATATCCTCCGTAAAATTTGCGTTCATGCACCTCGACCTCCCGGATACACGCCAAAGCTTCCTTACGGGGGAATCCGCCGAGTGCCGGGGTAGGATGAAGCGCCTTGAGCAAGCTTTCTAAGCCGTCTCCGGTCAAAGCCGTAAAATCCGTACACAAATGGCAAATATTCCCGGCCATAAAGGTGCGGGTCTCCGACATCTCTACGTTGTGACAACGATTTTCAAGCACTTCCCGAATATAGTCCCTTACTACTCCTTGCTCTTTTATCTCTTTTTGTGTCCACGGCTTAAGAAGTCCACCTTCGGCCGATATAAGTCCGGTTCCGGCCAAAGCCATCGTCTTTACGCGTCCTTCCGCATAATCCAACAGGAGTTCCGGACTCGCTCCCGCCCATACTCCCTTTCCCGGAATAAAATAGAGAAAAACGAAAGCATGGGGATAAGCCTTTCGGAGCAACTCCCAATAAGAAAAAACGTCGGAGAATCCGGAATCGCCCCTCTTAAGGGTCAAGGTGCGGGATAAAACCACCTTTTCCAATACCCCGAAATCTATCCGGCGCATGATCTCCTCAAAAGCCGTACGGTAAGCTTCCTTATCCATATCTCCGGATTCCGGGCAAGGCATACGGATACCGGAGAATACGGCATCCTTCAAATCCCGCACCGCCTTATCCGTCAAATCTCCCCCGCATTCGAATTCCCCCGGAATGAAGTAAGCCTCTTCTTCCGAATCGAAAGGAACCGCAACAAAACCGGGAACGGAAAAATCCGCCGGCTTACGCTCTATTCGTCCGCTCAGCGAAACTCCGAAACCCAGCCGTCCTCCCTCCCGCTCGGGCAAACGATATAAATAAAACGGCACGAAAGAATCCAGACAATGAGTCACCGCCTCTTTCATACCCACAGGAAGATATTTCTTACACATACTGCAAACATAGAAAAAAGCTGAATTTCCGCGAAAAAAAAACGACAAGAAATACGGATTAATTATCGTTTACTACTTTTATCTGCTCAAAGAATGCTCTCGAAAATCAACCACCTATACTCCAAACGAAATTCCCATACGCTCCCCTTGTTTAATAAGATCATTATCGGGTGATACGCGCTTCGTCTTTCCCGCAATTTCAGCGAGCGGCACAGAGCCGATTTTCCCGTCTTTTAAACAGACCATACGTCCGAACTGTTTTTGAGCGACAAGCTCGGTAGCATGTCCCCCAAGGAGTGTAGCGAGATTTCGGTCGAAAGGAGAGGGATTTCCACCACGCTGAATATATCCAAGCACTGTCTGACGTACCTCAATGCCTGTCGCCTCTTCTACCGCATGCGAAATATAATCGGCCGGACTGGGACGGTCTGTCTTCAATCCTTCGGCCGTGACAATAATTGAATACGGTTTGCCGAGGTGCAAACGGTGCAATATCTTTTCATTGACTTTATGAATATCAAAACCTAGTTCGGGAATAAGAATTATATCTGCCCCACCTGCCATACCGGCATAGAGCGCGATCCATCCGGCGCTATGGCCCATCACTTCGACCACCATCACGCGCTTGTGCGAGCTGGCTGTCGAATGCAGCCGATCAATGGCTTCTGCTGCAATATTGACGGCCGTATCGAACCCGAACGTGATATCCGTTCCATAAATATCATTATCGATTGTTTTAGGTACTCCTATCACATTCAGACCAATCTGGGAAAGTTTGTTCGCCGTCTTTTGCGTACCATTCCCACCGATGCAGATAAGACAGTCAAGTCCCATATCCATATAATTCTGACGAATGATTTCCGGTTTCTTATTATCACCGGACTGAATAATCTTTTTGAAAGGTTTCTCACGTGAAGTCCCGAGAATCGTCCCTCCCAGGTTCAGAATACCCGAAAGCGTTCGTTCGGTGAACACCTCCACATCCCGATTAAGCAACCCCGTAAAGCCGTTATGGATGCCTATCACCTCCATACCATAGTGCATAATAGCCGTTTTGCCTACCCCGCGAATGGTCGCATTAATGCCGGGACAATCTCCGCCCGACGAAAGAATACCAATCTTCATACATCTTATCCGTTAAAGAACTACCTCGCACAAAGATAAGTTTTTTCGGAAGGATACAAAACGTAAAAAATAAAAAACAGCAAAGCAACACTAATGTAATATAAAATATACTACCTTTGCACCAAAGATAAAAAAAACGGAATTTATGTT
>JBGZEX010000036.1:0-25588 GCA_041846495.1 Marinifilaceae bacterium | reverse complement strand
TGAGAAGAAGTGGACAATGCCGATTACTAACTGGGGATTGATTATGAACCAATTTATGCTTATTTTTGAAAACAGAATCCAGATATAAGAGAACTTATAACTGAATCCCGTTTCTATTTACACAAAATTATGGATACTGCCGGGTCATAATCATTCCATCCGGCATACGGTTCACAAACTTTGTCAATCCACGGGAATTTCGAATTTATCTCCGTCCGCACACATAAAGGATTCGGGAAATATCGCCCGGGCTTCGGCAACAAGAGCCGAGGGATCCGGATAACGGGCGGATATATGCCCCAGAAGCAAGCGTCCCGCACCGGCGGCAGCGGCCAACCGGGCTGCTTCTTCGGCCGTGGAATGCCCCGTTTTATGAGCCAGCTCCTCGCATTCGCTCCCGTAAGTGGCTTCATGATACAATAAATCGACCTCCCGCACATATTCTGCAAAATCTTCCCTAAAAAGCGTATCGGTCATAAATCCGTAGGAACGGGGCAAAGGAGGATCTTTCGTCAACCGGGCATTGGGTACGAGACTTCCGTCCGGAGCCACGTAATCGGCTCCCTGT
Organism: Marinifilaceae bacterium; assembly: GCA_041846495.1. Lineage (GTDB taxonomy): Bacteria > Bacteroidota > Bacteroidia > Bacteroidales > Marinifilaceae > JBGZEX01. The sequence goes on along the minus strand of JBGZEX010000036.1, from coordinate 25,020 downwards.
TTAAGATATTGCATAAAAGCCAAAGGCACCTCCCAGGCATCGGTCATCTCTTTTATCACGGAACGAGGCCGCATCTTTTCGTTAATCCGGAATCCGCACGTAGGCATATCCGCCCGATGCTCCAAAGGGAAGGAGTAGACTTCTACGGCCTTGTCTTCGTATATCAACTCGCGGGATTGGGATAAAGGATGAAAAATCAACGGAAAATTCAACCGGGAAGGCAGGAGTTTGTTTTGAAAATCCAATAACTCTTTCAATCGCGGCTCGGCATACAAATGCAAGGCTCCCTTCCGGTTTTGGAGGGAAAGACTGCTGATGAATCCCATAAGCCCGAGGAAATGGTCGCCGTGAAGATGGGATATGAATATATGATTGATTTTATTATAAGGTATTTTAAAACGGCGGAGTTGCAACTGGGTACCTTCCCCGCAGTCTATAAGAAAATACCGCTCAAGTATGCGAACTACCTGAGCGGTGCAGTTTCTATGTTTGAGAGGAACGGCAGAGCCGCTCCCCAATATGGTCACTTCAAATTTCAATGCTTACTCCGCTTTGCCTTCGGCATTTTCCATTTGTTCTTTCAAGGCCGCAAGTTCCGAAATATCTCCGAGGGTAGTTTTCTCGATTTTATCCTTCACCTGCTTCACCGCCTTTTTGGTATTCATTTCCTCTTCTTCCTTCTGACTTCTTTCGGCTTCGCGTTTCACGTCCTCATATACTCTGGAATGAGAAAGGATAATCCGTTTGGCGGCTTTATTGAACTCTATCACCTTAAATTCGAGTTTTTCCTCGGGTTTGGCCTGAGTTCCGTCCTCTTTCACCAAATGGCGGGGAGTAGCGAAACCTTCCACTCCGTAAGGCAATACGATTACGGCACCCTTATCGAACACCTCGGTTATCGTACCTTCGTGAATGGAATCAAGGGTGAATATGGTTTCGAACACATCCCAGGGATTTTCTTCCAACTGCTTATGTCCGAGACTTAAACGTCTGTTTTCCTTATCGATTTCCAATACTACGACCTGAATTTCCGCACCGATTTGAGTGAATTCCGCAGGATGTTTCACTTTCTTCGTCCACGAGAGGTCGGATATATGAATCAAACCGTCCACGCCTTCTTCGATTTCCACAAAAACTCCGAAATTGGTGAAATTGCGTACGACAACCGTATGCTTGGTACCCACGGCATATTTCTCTTCGATTTTTTGCCAGGGATCTTCCTTAAGCTGCTTTATACCCAAAGACATTTTCCTTTCTTCCTTGTCCAAGGTGAGGATAACGGCTTCCACTTCGTCGCCTACCTGCATAAAATCCTGTGCGGAACGAAGATGTTGCGACCATGACATTTCGGATACGTGTACCAGTCCTTCCACGCCCGGAGCGATTTCCACGAAAGCCCCGTAATCGGCCATAACCACGACTTTACCCTTCACCTTATCGCCTACCTGAAGATTCTTGTCGTCCAAAGCATCCCAGGGATGCGGAGTCAACTGCTTAAGGCCCAATGCAATCCGCTTCTTATCGTCGTCGAAATCGAGAATAACCACATTCAAACGCTGATCCAATTCCACGATTTCGGTAGGATGGTTCACGCGGCCCCATGAAAGATCGGTTATATGAATCAATCCGTCTACACCGCCCAAATCGATGAATACTCCGTAGGATGTGATATTTTTAACAATACCTTCGAGTACCTGTCCTTTTTCAAGTTTGGAAATAATTTCTTTTTTCTGCTGTTCCAATTCGGCCTCGATAAGGGCTTTATGAGAAACAACCACATTTTTGAATTCCTGGTTGATTTTGATAACCTTGAATTCCATCGTCTTGCCTACATATACGTCGTAATCGCGTATGGGCTTGACATCTATCTGAGAACCGGGAAGGAATGCCTCTATACCGAATACGTCCACGATCATTCCTCCTTTGGTACGACATTTTACAAAACCTTTAATAATCTCATCCTTATCCAGGGCCTCGTTCACCCTGTCCCAACTGCGTAAAGCTCTGGCTTTCTTGTGGGAAAGCGATAACTGTCCCTGTTGGTCTTCCTGAGATTCCACATATACCTCTACGGTATCTCCCACTTTCAAATCGGGATTATACCTGAATTCGTTAAGGGATATGATGCCGTCGGATTTAAAACCGATATTGACCACCACTTCCCGCTTGTTCATCGCAATCACTTTTCCGTCGATAACTTCTTTCTCCACAATGGAAGACAAGGTATCGGCATATTTTTTCTCCAATGCCTCCACATCTTCGGATTTCATTTCGGAACCCCGTTCGTAGGCATCCCAGTCGAAATCTCCGTCGGCCTCTTTGCTCGTCTCTGCGACAAGCGTTTCTTTTACTTCTTTTTCTGCAACTTCCTCTTGCAGATTCTTTTGTTCTTCACTCATAAAAACGATTACAAATTAATATATTAGACATTATTTTGAACAATCGGGGACAAAGGTAAAAATTAATTCCGACACTCGTGTCGTTTTGCCCCGGAATATTATTAATAATCAAATATATCCGCCGGTCAATCCGAGACGTCGAGCTTCAGGACGTCTTCCGGACATTCTTGAATTCGACGGCCGGAGGAGCTCCCGCTTTTTTCCATTTCGCATAGGAAAACCACAACATAAAACCTCCCGTCAATATGAAAGGCAAACTTAAAAGTTGTCCCATATTGATTCCGTATGCGGCGATCATCTTCAATTCGAAAGTTTCCTGTACCTCCTTAAAATACTCTATTATAAAACGGGCCGCAAATATCAGTATCAAAAAGGAACCGAAAATAAATCCCTGCATCTTTTGCATCTTGAATTTCCAAAACATTCGCCTCAGGATAAAAAAACTCACCATATAGCAAAATGCTTCGTACAATTGCGCCGGGTGACGGGGAAGGCCGGGATCTTCTATCCCCTTTCCCCGCAGGAAGCGGAATCCCCATTCCATATCGGTAGGACTGCCCACAATCTCCGAGTTCATCAAATTTCCCAATCGAATAAAACATCCGGCAAGGGCAATCGGTATCACGGCTCTGTCCAGAACCCAGAGTATCGATTTTTTACTCACCTTACGGGAGTAATACCACAACCCGGCTATGATACCTATAGCGGCTCCGTGGCTGGCCAATCCCTGAAATCCGGTAAATTTGAACTCGGGCTGAAAACGCACGGGAAGGACGATTTCCAAAGGATGTGCGCTGAAATAACTCCATTCGTAGAACAAACAATGCCCCAAACGAGCTCCTACCAGGGTTGCTACGGCCACGTAAATCCATAATTTATCCAACCACGGACCGGGCACCCCTTCAGCCTTAAACATCCGTTCTTCTATCTTATAACCGAAAACAAAAGCCAATGCAAAAAAAAGACTGTAGTATCTTATGCCGAAACCTCCGATGGAAAAGATTTCCGGCGAAACATCCCAATCTATAAACAAACTCATCATATATTTTCAACTTTGACGTCCGTGACAATTCTTATATTTCTTACCGCTTCCGCAAGGACAAGGGTCGTTTCGTCCCACCTTGGGTTCCACATGCACCGGACGACGTTCCGCATTTTGCGCTCCGGCACGGCTTCCGGGAGCTTCGCTGCGTCCCGTCCGCATTTTGCTCATATCGGTCCTCCGGGCAGTAGCCTCTTTCACATCCTCCGGCTCCGACATTGGTATTTGTCCTTTCATAAGCGTAGAAACCACAGTCTTGTTGATTTTTTCTATCATCTCCTTAAAAAGATTGAAGGATTCGAATTTATATATCAACAAAGGGTCTTTTTGTTCGTAAGTGGCATTTTGGACGGATTGTTTCAAATCGTCCATCTCTCTCAAATGCTCTTTCCATTCGTTATCGATATGGGCCAAAATCATGGCTTTCTCAAAAGAACGAATCAAATCTTCTCCTTCCGTATTATAGGCTTTTTCGAGATTGGAAACCACATTGTACATACGTTTCCCATCCGTAAACGGAACCACTATGTTTTTATATTGGTTACCCTTGGTTTCGAAAACGTTTTTAATAACCGGAAAGGCCTGGGCCGCTATTTTTTGAGTTTTACGCTCGTATACTTCCCGCACCTCCTTAAACAGGACATCCGTAAGTTCGCTTCGGGTTTTCTTTTTAAAATCCTCTTCCTCTATCTTAAAATCTACCGACAGATATCTCAGTATATCTTCTCTGAATCCGGCGCAATCCTCCACTTCCTTATACGTATCCACGATATCTTCGCATACGTCCAACATATTGTTGGCAACGGCCACTCCTATCCGTTCTCCTATAAGGGCATTATGTCTCTGCTTATAGATGACCTCCCGCTGGGAATTCATTACGTCGTCGTACTCCAGCAATCTCTTACGTATGCCGAAATTATTCTCCTCCACTTTCTTCTGAGCCCTTTCGATAGCCTTGGTAACTATCGAATGCTGTATGACATCCCCTTCCTGATGTCCCAATTTATCCATATAACCTACGATACGGTTGGAGCTGAACAAACGCATCAAATCGTCCTCAAGGGAAACGAAGAACTGAGAGGAACCCGGATCGCCCTGACGTCCGGCACGACCTCTCAACTGACGGTCCACCCGGCGGGAATCGTGACGCTCCGTACCTACAATGGCCAATCCTCCGGAGGCCTTTACCTCGGGACTCAATTTAATATCCGTACCCCGACCGGCCATATTCGTCGCAATGGTTACGATACGGGATTTTCCGGCTTCGGCAACGATATCGGCTTCCTTATGGTGGAGTTTGGCATTCAATACATTATGTTCTATACCCCGGAGTTTCAACATCCTGCTTAGAAGTTCCGATACTTCCACCGAGGTCGTACCGACGAGAACCGGACGTCCCTCTCCGATAAGAGATGCGATTTCGTCTATTATGGCATTGTATTTCTCCCGCTTGGTTTTATATACGTAATCGTTGGCATCCTTACGCACCACCGGTTTATTGGTAGGAATAACCACTACGTCCAGTTTATAAATATCCCAAAACTCTCCGGCTTCGGTTTCGGCCGTACCGGTCATACCCGAAAGTTTGTGGTACATACGGAAATAATTCTGCAAAGTAATGGTGGCGAAAGTCTGGGTAGCCGCCTCCACCTTCACATTTTCCTTAGCCTCTATAGCCTGGTGGAGCCCGTCCGAATAACGGCGTCCTTCCATAATACGCCCGGTCTGCTCATCCACAATCTTCACCTTATTGTCCAAAACCACATACTCCACGTCTTTCTCAAAAAGCGTATAAGCCTTCAACAACTGATGAACCGTATGCACCCGCTCGGATTTTACGGCATAATGCTGGAGCAATTCATCCTTTTTCTTAGTTTTTTCCTCTTCGTCGGTAATCGTCCGCTCTATTTCGGATATTTCTCCCCCTATATCGGGAAGGATAAAGAATTTGGGATCTTCTCCCGCCATTGTCAAGGTATCGTGTCCTTTATCCGTAAGCTCTATGGAATTCAATTTTTCATCGATAACGAAATAAAGGGGGTCGGTGATTTCAGGCATTCTTTTGCCGTTCTCCTGCATATATTCGTTTTCGGTACGTATGAGCGTAGCCTTATTTCCCTGTTCGCTCAGGAATTTTATCAAGGGTCCGTACTTGGGCAAACCTTTAAAAGTTCTCAACAGGAGTATACCGCCTTCTTTTTGCTGTTTGGCGTCGTCGCTGGCCAATAGATTTTTGGCTTCATTGAATATGCGGTTAATCAAATCCCGCTGCATTTTCACCAACTTTTCGACCCGGGGTTTATAATCTCCGAACATTTGTTCCTCTCCCCGGGGGACGGGACCGGATATGATCAAAGGCGTACGGGCATCGTCTATAAGCACGGAATCCACCTCGTCGACAATAGCGAAATTATGCCCTCTTTGCACCAAATCCTCGGGAGTAATGGCCATATTGTCTCTCAAATAATCGAAACCGAATTCGTTATTCGTACCGAATGTAATATCGGCCATATAAGCCTTCCTTCTCTCGGGGGAATTGGGCGTATACTTATCGATACAATCCACGGATAATCCGTGAAACATATACAGAGGTCCCATCCATTCGGCATCCCGCTTGGAAAGGTAATCGTTCACCGTAACCACATGCACTCCCCTGTGTGTCAATGCATTCAAAAACACCGGAAGAGTAGCCACCAAGGTTTTACCTTCTCCCGTCGCCATTTCCGCTATCTTGCCCTGATGCAGCACCGTTCCTCCTATCAACTGCACGTCGTAATGCACCATATCCCAAACCGTGTCATTGCCTCCGGCTTCCCAGGAATTATAATATACGGCCTTGTCTCCGTCGATTTCCACAAAATCGTGGTTTACGGCCAAATCCCGGTCGAAATCCGTAGCCGTAACCTCCAATTCCTCATTTTCGCAAAATCTCCTTGCGGTTTCTTTCATCACGGCAAAAGCCTCCGGAAGAATCTCGTTGAGGACCTCTTCTATTTTCGCCTTTATATCTTCCTCTATCTTATCTATTTCGGTATAAATCTTTTCCCTCTCCTCCACCGGAATCTTGCGCACCTCTATGTCTTTCTTCAAAGAAGAAATCCGCTCCTCATCTCCGGATATCCTATCCCGTATCCGTTCCTGCAATCCGACGGTAACGGCCCGGAGCTCATCGTTGGAAAGATTTTTCATCCGTTCCCATTCCGTATTTATTTTTTCTACATAAGGAGATAATTCCCGCATATCCCGTTTCGCCTTATCTCCGAAAAGTTTTTTCAATATATCGTTAAAACCCATAATTCTATTTTAATATAAACATTCACTAATATCGTTTTCTCCCCAAATCGTCGCCTTATCCCGAACGCTAAAACCGGGAGCCCGGATTTTATTGGAAATATAAAATACGATGACTCCCATACATTTTATACCTCCCTCCTTCCCGAATTTATCCTCGACAAAAAATCGTTCCGAATCCGTACAAAAACAAGGCAATTCTCCCATATGCTGAATTTCGTAAAACCGTTGCGGAATATGGGCAATTGCAGAGGACTCCGTCAATAAAATCGACTCCTCTTTGCGAGGAAAGCTTTCAACTTCCTTTGCCTCTGCACGGAAGGAGATTATACATCCCGTCACGACACATAAGGAACAAATCCAATTCAGGTTTCTTTCCGTAACCATTACGATAGGCTAAAAAATATTTTCGATACTAAAATTTCCGCTCAACAAAGAAAATAAAACCTGTGCGAATTACGAAATAAAAACATATAATTCTATATTATTATGCAGTTACAACCGGAGAATCTTCGAATTTTAACTCGCTCCGTATCTTAAAAAAAACATGTATGTTCTCAATCGACCCGTATAAAATTTTCTCAAAAACCGCCCTTTCCGGTGTTATTGGTGCTCCCGTGTTCTCAATCGACGGGAAATGCCGGAAGGGACAAGGGTTTGGCATATTGCGTTATTAGTGCTCCCGTGTTCTCAATCGACCCGTGTAAAATTTTCTCCCGCTAAAAAACGTTTTTTTACGTCTCTACAAAATCATTCTTCGCAAAACTTATAAAAAACCCCTCTCATATCCGTTTAAATTAACTTAAATACACCTTATATAAATATATTTTTTCACTGTCGAATTCGCAGTCGTTTATTTATAATAAATCCATATAATACACATATATCATTGTACTGCAACTTATTACACTGCCACAAAACCTCTTTTTCTCTTTAAACAGGGTTGATTGTCCGGTATTACGGCAATAAAGTGTTAAGAAAATATGAAGTATTACGATAATTTATTTATATTTGTCTCGATAATGTTTTATTAATTTTTAATCCGATGTAGATTATGAATGAATTTGATAAGAAGGATGAATCGGTTCGTAATGAAATATATTCAAAACCCGTGAGAGCTGGTAAGAGAACGTACTTCTTCGACGTAAAAGAAACCCGGAACAAAGACTACTACCTCACGATTACGGAAAGTAAAAAGGTATTTGACGATGCGGGGACTCCGAATTTTGAAAAACACAAAATATTTTTGTACAAAGAAGATTTCACAAAATTCATCGAAGGGCTTAACGAAGCCATCGAATATACAAAATCCATTCTTCCCGACGAAAAGTTCGAAGAATAGGCAAACGCCCTAACACTAACAACCAAATAATCGTCATAGCAGAGGCATTCTTGTCTCTGCTATTCATTTTTCATTCTCTTAAAGGTAAAATATCCCTCTACCCCCTGTTCGTCTTCGCTCAATCCGGATATGGTATTCTCATCCACCAAAATGCCGAACCACGAATCCAATTCGTAGTCGAAAAGAGTTTCCGAATCGATTATATCCATATCTAAGCCCTTAAGACGGACCTTTCGTTCCTGAAGTCGGCCCTCCAAATTTTCCCGGATTACAAAAGGAGGAGCCGTATCGGGGATATCCGAAAAAATAATTTTCCCCGTCAATCCATCCCCATTCTGTACGATGAACAATTCGCCGTAAGCATGTCCGCCTTCGTAGGTCTCTTCATATTTCCATTTCCCGGTCAGATCCGCCATTTTCATTTTTTCTCGAATTTCTCGGAAGATTTCACCTCATTCCAATAGGCATCCAAACGCTCGATTCCGATATGCCCGATTTCTTCTCCGGAACGCTTCACTCTCTCTTCCACTTCCGAAAAACGACGAATAAATTTACGATTCGCTTTCTCGAGCGCATCTTCCGGATTAATCCCGTAGAGCCGGGCGGCATTCACCATCGCAAACATCAAATCCCCGAATTCTTCTTCCATTTTGCAAGCATCATCATTTTTCATTTCCGTCTCGAACTCTCCCAACTCTTCCTTAACTTTAGTCCACACTTCCTCCTTTTTCTCCCAATCGAACCCCGCACCTCCGGCTTTAACCTGTATCCGGAATGCTTTAATCAAAGCAGGTAAAGAATGCGGGACCCCGGCGAGCACGCCTCCGTTTCCTCCTTTCTCCTTAAGTTTCAAAGCCTCCCAATTCCGAAGCACATCCTTTTCGTTATCCACGTGAACATCCCCGTATATATGAGGATGCCGATACTTCAGTTTCTCGCATATGCTCTCGAGCACATCTCCCATATCGAACCATCCTTTTTCTTCTCCCAAAAGGGCATAGAAAACCGTATGCATCATCAAATCGCCCAACTCTTTTTTTATTCCTTCCGCATCGGATTTCAATACGGCATCCCCCAATTCGAACACCTCCTCCACCGTAAGAGTCCGCAAGGTTTCCATGCTTTGTTTTCTATCCCACGGACATTCCTTACGCAACCGGGACACGATTCCCAAAAGTTCCGCAAAGCCTTCCGATATGCGACACGACTCAACCCGGTCGCCCGACCGGAGAAATTTCGCCTTATCCTCGCAATTATTCATTCTTCTCCTTTTCGATTAAAAAATTTTGAACTAACTTGCACCGACAAATTTAAGACATTTATTCAATATTAAATGATAGAACGCCGAATTAATATCGGGAACTTGGAGCCCATAGAATTCTTTGGTATTAAAAATTCCAAACTCAATATAATTAAAGAATATTTTCCGAAATTAAAAATCACCGCCCGGGGAAACGAAATCATCGTACAGGGAGAATCCTCGGAAATTTCTTTTTTCGAAACCAAAATCGAAAATATTTTGGAGCATCTCCAAAAATACAATACCCTCACCGTCTCCAATATCAAGCGCATCATTCTTGAAGACAAAAACGTAGAAGATCCGGAAGATCCGGAGTCCGTCATCGTTTTCGGAAATTCCGGCAAAATAATCCGGGCAAAAACTCCGAACCAACGCAAACTCGTAGAAACAAGCAGGAAAAACGACCTGATATTCGCCACCGGTCCGGCCGGTTCGGGAAAGACTTATACCTCCATAGCATTAGCCGTAAAAGCTTTCCGCAACAAAGAAGTACGGAAAATCATCCTAAGTCGTCCGGCTGTAGAAGCCGGAGAAAACTTAGGCTTCCTGCCGGGAGATTTGAAAGAAAAAATCGACCCTTATCTCCAACCTCTTTACGATGCCCTGAACGATATGGTGCCTCCCCGTAAATTGGAGGAATACATTGCCTCCAACATGATTCAAATCGCCCCTCTCGCCTATATGAGAGGACGTACGCTCAACGATGCCTTCGTCATTCTCGACGAAGCTCAGAATACCACCCACAACCAAATGAAAATGTTCCTTACCCGCATGGGAGTAAACGCCAAATTCGTCATAACCGGAGATACGAGTCAGATAGACCTTCCTAAAAAAAACATGTCCGGCCTTATCCATGCGATAAGATTGTTGAAAAACATCGAAGGCGTAGGTATTATCGAATTCGATACGGGCGATATCATCCGTCATCGCTTGGTAAAAGATATTGTAAATGCATACGAACACGAAAAAACTCTCGAATAACATAAAAAATAAATTTTAAATTATGAATGCCATCACAGAAACCGATTTCCATTTCCCCGGTCAAAAATCGATATATAAAGGGAAAGTAAGAGACGTATACGACATCGACGACGAATATATGGTCATGATCGTATCCGACCGCATATCCGCCTTCGATGTGGTTTTACCCGAAGGAATTCCTTATAAGGGGCAGGTATTGAATCAAATAGCGGCCAATTTTTTAGATGCCACCGAAGACATCCTCCCGAATTGGAAAATCGATGTCCCCGACCCCATGGCAACCGTCGGGCATAAATGCACTCCCTTTAAAGTGGAGATGGTCATCCGGGGATATCTCTCCGGCCATGCATGGCGCGAATATAAAGCCGGCAAAAGAAGTCTGTGCGGAGTTCCCCTTCCCGAAGACATGGTGGAAAACCAAAAATTCCCCGCTCCCATAATTACCCCCACGACCAAGGAATCGGAAGGACACGACGAAGATATATCCAAAGAAGAAATCATCGCCCGAGGTCTGGTTTCAAAAAAAGATTACGAAGCTTTGGAAAAATATACCTTCGCCCTATTCGAAAGAGGAAGTGAAATAGCCCGTAAACAAGGCCTTATCCTCGTAGATACGAAATACGAATTCGGGAAAAAAGGGAACGACATCTATCTTATAGACGAAATCCATACCCCCGATTCCTCCCGGTATTTCTATGCGGAAGGATACGAAAAACGTTTGGCGGCAGGTGAAAAACAAAAACAGCTCTCCAAAGAATTCGTACGCGAATGGCTGATGGACAACGGATTTCAAGGCCGAGAAGGAGAACGGGTGCCCGAAATGACAAAAGAAATCATTGCCGGAATTACGGAGCGTTACATCGAATTATACGAAAGAATCACCGGAAAAAAATTCGTAAAGGCGGCTCCGGGACATTCGGTAGTCGAACGGATTGAAAACAATGTGACATCCTGTTTGAAAAAACTCCGTACCCCATGATAAAAGATGCGTAAACCGGCAAAAGTATCGTGCTCGAACCCCGATTTTACGAAAGTTTTCGGCATGTCCGGACGGCCGTCTGAAAATTCCCGTATCATTGGGTTTTATTAAGGAAAAATTATACTTTTGCCGGAAATAATGCGTTTCTTATAAAAACATTTATGAAAAAACTCAAAACGACGAACGAACTCGTAGATATGGCCACTTGCCATAAAACCACGGTCAACAAAGAAAAAAACAAAAAACACATCAATAAAACCGTTATCAAACACGGAACGGAAGCTTTGGTTTTCCTGATATTGTTTTTCGGCATCTTCTCCTATATGTCTCATGTGATGGGACTTTCGAATATGCTGAATACCATTATGCAGACTTCCTACCACCTGCTTCTCGAAACCGTATTTTACATTATGGGCATTACCGTATTGTCGGGAGCTTTGAGCAGTTTGCTGGTGGAATTCCATATCGTAAGCGTTATCGAAAAAATCCTCCGTCCGCTTATGCGTCCCGTCTACAATCTTCCGGGCGTTTCGGCATTGGGAGGCATACTCACCTTTCTTTCCGATAATCCGGCCATCATCTCCTTAGCCAAGGATAAAACCTTCTGCAAATATTTCAAAAAATATCAGTTGGTATCTCTGACCAATTTCGGAACGGCTTTCGGCATGGGACTCGTCGTCGTCATATTCATGATAAGTTTGGGATACGGAACCGGAGCTTTCGTAGGCTTAATCGGCGCCGTTATCGGAAGTATCATTTCCACCCGTCTTATGCAGCATTTCTCCCTCCGGAAATATCCGGATTTGGACGAAGCCATCGTGCCGAATGCAGAAGAGGAAATGTATATAGACGGAGAAATCAAAACCCGAGACAACCGTTTTCTCCGGGTACTCAATGCCATATTGGACGGGGGAAAGACCGGAGTGGATCTCGGATTGGCGATTATCCCGGGCGTCCTTATCATATCTACTGCCGTAATGATGCTCACCAACGGTCCGGCGACTTCGGGAGAATTTACGGGAAGCGCTTACGAAGGCATCGGCTTATTGCCGAAATTGGCATCGAAAATAGATTTCATTTTCGAATGGCTGTTCGGATTCGGCGATTCCAAACTCATCGCCTTCCCGATTACGGCTTTGGGGGCGGTAGGAGCAGCTTTGGGACTCATACCGAATTTCGTAAGCCAAGGAATTATGGACGGAAATGCCGTTGCCGTATTCACGGCCATGGGAATGTGTTGGAGCGGATTTCTCAGCACCCATACGGCCATGTTGGACTCTTTGGGCTATCGGAAACTTATCAGCCAGGCTCTTTTGGCCCATACCGTTGCCGGTTTGTTCGCCGGAATCAGTGCCCATTGGATATACGTACTAATAAGCTGAACCTATCCGAATAGCGAAGGAATCCGAAATGATTTTAGCCCTGTCGGCAATCTCTGCGGGCAGGGCTAAAATCATAAAAGCAATGCAAACACTCGATTGCAACGGCCTTATCTCCGGTTCAATCCGCTTTGAACTCGATCGGCAAATCCGCAAATACGCGGGTATCGCATTTTATCATATGATTCAACCGTTTCTCTATTTTATCCCATTTATAACTTCCTCCTATCATTTGAACAGGCTCTTTGAAGTTGATATCGTTATAAAAAGTCAATCCTTTTACGGGCCGGATAAGGTTGGACATCGGATATTTGCTTTGATAGGCTTGAAGCATGGCGGAAAGCGGTATTCGAGTGGAAAGACAGGCTATGTCTATAAAATCTTTCAAACGGGTGCCGTTATCCGCGATAACCGATAACTTCATGGCTGCTATATCCCTGATACCGTAAAGCCTGATTCCTTCCCGAGTCGTCTCCGGCATTTCGACAAAAGGATAATCGTGAGTGATATAATCTATTTTCACGCCGTCGATACTGCCCTTAAGCGTATTCTTTTCGAGGAAATCCCCTCTGAAGCGGTATTTCTTTATAAGATAATTTTCCAATTTCCGGGCATCGAAAGAATCGGGAGTAAAAAAATCCAAATCCAAACTCAATCGGTGCCCCATATACAGAGCCAAAGCCGTCCCTCCCGCAAGATTGAAAGATTGCAATTCTTCATCCCGCATCAATGTCGTCAAGAGTTCAAATGTTTCTCTCTTAACCGCCTCCTTGTGCAACATCTCAATTCCTTTTTTTCGAGATTAAAAACGGAACAAACGAAATGAATGTCCTTATCGGATAAAACGGGAATTCGTTTGACTATATTCTTGAAATTATCCATTCCTCCGTATATTCTTATAGCCGCATAAAAATCATTCATCCAGCCTCTTTCGATCACCCGTTGTACAACCACCGATTGCATGTCATTCCAGTCGAACCCGTTCAAATCATATTCCCACAATAAAGAAGCCGATATATCGGCATCATTATGTTTTTCCCAATCGCTAAATAACATAGTTCCGCAATTTGATTATCTTAAGTCTCCAACAATAAAATACTTGCCGTCTGTCTTTCTATACTATTCGACGACAGCAAAAACCGATTTTAAATTCGGCGGTTTTCCATATCAAAGATACGAAATTACGACAAATTACACAAATTATCAGACCATTATCTTCGTATAAACAGAAAAATAATCCGGCAAACCGGGAATGTTTCCCTTAAAATACCGGACATAAAAAACAAAGAGGAGAATAAATGTAAAAATTTTCCTCCTATCGACCTTGCAAAATTCCGTATTCTGTATTTTATAATATATATTTGCAAAACAAACCGATTAAAAATGACAAAACTACCGACTACACCGAAGGGGACCCGCGATTATTCCCCCGAAATCATGGCAAAAAGAAATTATATTTTCGAAACCGTCAAATCCGTATTCGTCAAATACGGCTATATGCCCATCGAAACCCCCGCCATGGAAAACCTCTCCACCCTCATGGGGAAATACGGAGACGAAGGGGATAAACTTTTATTCAAAATCCTCAATTCGGGCGACTTCCTGTCGTCCCTGTCCGATTCGGAACTGAACCGGAGGAATATACCGGAGCTCACCCGGCAAATAGCGGAAAAAGGATTGAGATACGATCTCACCGTTCCTTTCGCCCGCTTCGTAGTCCAGCACCGCAACGAAATCTGCTTCCCCTTCAAACGTTATCAGATACAACCCGTTTGGAGAGCGGATAAACCGCAGAAAGGACGTTATCGCGAATTTTTCCAATGCGATATCGACGTCGTGGGAAGCGACTCCCTGATTTACGAAACGGAACTCATTCAAATCGTAGAAGAGGTTTATAAAAAACTCGACATCAGAACGGAACTTTTGATAAACAACCGTAAAATATTGGCCGGGATCGCCGAAATCATCGGATACCCCGAAAAAATAACCGATATTACGGTAGCCATCGACAAAATGGATAAAATAGGCCCGGATAACGTAAATGCGGAACTTCGCACCAAAGGCATATCCGAAGCCGCCATCGAAAAACTTCAACCCATCATCCTGCTGAAAGGAGGCAACCGGGATAAACTCGACACTTTGAGCAAGATATTGGCCGGAAGCGAAACGGGAATGAAAGGAATCCGGGAACTGACCTCCGTCTTCGATTATTTGGACGTATTAAAACCGGAAATCACCATAAAACTCGACCTTACCTTAGCCCGAGGACTAAGCTATTATACCGGAGCCATATTCGAGGTCAAAGCCCTCGACGTCGCCATCGGAAGCATAACCGGAGGGGGACGATACGACAATCTCACCGGCATATTCGGATTGGAAAACATGTCCGGAGTGGGCATTTCTTTCGGAGCCGACCGCATATACGACGTAATGGAGACCCTCGGACTATTCCCTGCGGACTCCAAAACTTCGACCCGTATCCTGTTTTTGAATTTCGGGAAAAAAGAAGAGATTTGCAGTCTCAAACTCATCAAGGAAATTCGCAATGCCGGAATAAACACCGAAATTTATCCGGAACCGGCCAAGATAAAAAAACAAATGAACTATGCCGATAAAAAAGGCATTCCCTATGTGGCCATCATAGGCGAAAACGAAATGGAAAACGGAAAAGTAACCGTCAAACACATGAGCAGCGGCGATCAAATCGAGATCTCCCGGGAATCTTTATGCGAATATTTAAAAAACAACATATTATGAATATTCGCAGAAAAGAAATACGTCCCCTCATCCATTACGGATACGATGTACGCTTGCCGTGAATTCCGGTAAACGGATTTGTAAAATAACCAATAACGTCTAACTTTGAAATTTTAAAACAATGATACATCATATATCTCCGGCACCTCTTACTTTCGAGGTCATCGACAAAATCATAAAAGAAAACTACAAACTCGCCTTATCCGAAGAAAGTAAAAAACTCATA
Organism: Marinifilaceae bacterium; assembly: GCA_041846495.1. Taxonomy (GTDB): domain Bacteria; phylum Bacteroidota; class Bacteroidia; order Bacteroidales; family Marinifilaceae; genus JBGZEX01. The sequence continues at coordinate 9,324 of JBGZEX010000036.1, read as the reverse complement.
TCGGACTGCAAAGCCTATCTCGATAAAAAGAGCAGCACATCCGAAAAACCCATTTACGGCATAACCACCGGTTTCGGTTCTCTCTGCAAAATCAATATTCCGGCCGAAGACCTCAGCCGGTTGCAGGCGAACTTGGTGATGTCCCACGCCTGCAGCATAGGAGAGCCGGTAAACACGGAGATCATCCGGTTGATGCTGCTGTTGAAAGCCCATGCCCTTTCTTTGGGTAAATCGGGAGTACAGTTGATAACCGTGGAACGCATAATCGATATGTTCAATAACAACGTACTTCCGGTGGTTCGCGAACTCGGTTCCCTCGGAGCATCGGGCGACTTGGCTCCGCTCGCCAATCTTTTCCTCCCGCTTATAAACGAAGGAGAAGTGTATTATAAAGGTGAAATCCGGAATGCGGCCGACGTCAACAAGGAGATGGGATGGGAACCCATTCGCCTGGGAGCCAAAGAAGGTCTCGCTCTGCTCAACGGCACCCAGTTTATGAGTTCTCATGCCGTATTCGCTCTGTTGAAAGCATTCAAACTGTTAAAATATGCAGACATAATAGGCGCCATTTCCTTAGATGCCTATAACGGAAGAATCGATCCCTTCTGTCCGCAAATCCATGAAGCCCGGCCTCATCCCGGCCAAATCGAAACGGCCAAAAACATCCGCAGCCTCCTAAAAGGATCGGAACTCCAAAACAGAGAAAAAAAGCATGTGCAAGACCCCTATTCCTTCAGATGCATTCCTCAAGTGCACGGGGCATCCAAAGATTCGGTCATGTACGTGGCTTCGGTTGTGGAACGGGAAATCAACTCGGTTACCGATAATCCCACCATATTCGTAGAAGACGACCTCATCGTATCCGGAGGCAATTTCCACGGACAACCCTTGGCTTTGGTATTGGATTTCCTGAGCATCGCCATGGCTGAAATCGGAAATATTTCGGAAAGACGGGTATACCGACTCATATCCGGAGAACGTGATCTGCCCGAATTCCTGGTTGCAAATTCCGGTTTGAATTCCGGTTTTATGATACCTCAATACGCCGCTGCCGCCATCGTGAGCAAAAACAAACAACTCTGTACCCCCTGTTCGGTAGACTCCATCCCTTCTTCCAACGAGCAGGAAGACCATGTCAGCATGGGAGGAAATGCAGCCACTAAAACGGTAAAAGTCATAGAGAACGTAGAACGCATACTATCCATAGAACTCCTCAATGCAGCTCAAGCCGTAGAGCTTCGGCGTCCCTGCAAAACCTCTCCTTACCTCGAAAATTTCATTGCGGAATTCCGAAAAACCGTACCTTTCAATAAGGAAGATCGGGTAATGTATAAAGACATCAATGCCGCAACCGAATTTTTAAAAGAAGGAGATTTCGAAAATTTCGAATAAAAATGCAATGGGAGGCCGCCTCGAAAATTCGTATTTCGAGGCGGCCCTCCCGACTAAGATGCAATGGCGTCGCAGGAGAAAAGCGACAAGCATACCGAAGACTCTCCTCCGAAAACGACGAATCGACACTTAAGACACACACTGCCTTTTCTTACCGCATTCCGGTTCATCCTCATATCCCGTTTCGCTATGGAAATCCGTCGTATCCTCGAAAATCGTATTTTTAACAGGGAAAATATTATCCGAATGTTGGAATGCCGGGGAGAAGAAGAAGCCTGTTTATACGAATATGCCGGCAACCTGCGTAAAAAAACACTCGGAAATTACGTCTATCTCCGGGGACTTGTCGAAATATCCAATCATTGCCGCAAGAATTGCCTTTATTGCGGTATCCGCAGGGATAATTCCCGGGTATCGAGATACAGCCTTTCCGATACGGAAATCATAGAAGCCGCCGAAAAAGCCTACGTACGGAACTACGGTTCCATCGTACTTCAAGGCGGAGAAATATGCAGTCCCGAATTCACCCGCCGCATGGAGGAGTTGATCCGAAAAATCAAAAAGATCGGTTCCCGTCCGCTCGGCATAACTCTTTCCCTGGGAGAACAAAACGAGGAAACCTACAGACGTTGGTTTGCCGCCGGAGCCCACCGCTATCTGCTGAGAATCGAAAGTTCGAACAGAAATATATTCCGGGATATTCATCCGGCCGATGCCCTCCACTCTTACGATACCCGCTTAGATTGCATAAAAAATCTTCAAAAATGCGGCTACCAGACCGGAACGGGCGTTATGATAGGACTTCCGGGGCAAAATACGGAGGATTTATGCAACGACCTTATGTTTATCCGAGAAAACGATATCGATATGGTGGGTATGGGACCCTATATAGAACATTCGGACACACCCTTATATGCAAAACGGACAACGCTTCTCTCCCCCGACGAACGACTGAAAACGGCTTTCCATATGATAGCCGCAATCCGGATACTGATGCCGGACATCAATATTGCCGCCACCACCGCCCTTCAGGCCCTCCATCCGCTCGGAAGAGAAAAAGCCGTCTCCATAGGAGCCAACGTCATCATGCCCAATCTTACGCCGCCCATTCAATGCAATGCTTATAAACTATACGAAAACAAACCGAAAACGGACGAAGGAAGTACGCTGAAAGAATTGGAGAAAAACCTCCGGAAAACAGGTTACGAAATTAAGTATTCCGCATGGGGCGATTCCCTCCGCTTTAAAAAACGAGTGCATTTTTAGACAAATCTCTGCCAATACCCGACAAAAGAAAAATTACCCAAAAATCGTATAAAAACGATACAAGTTGTAGCAAAAAGCTTCCTTTAACAATTTTTTTACGAATCAGGAAGTTTTTTTTACGAATCAGGAAGACAAATATACTTTTTGAGAAGAAAATCGACATGGTTTATTATAAATTTGTTAATTAATAGCAACCGATATATATTAACAAAATTCAATCATAGAGACATCGGGACCGTCTAATAATCGATTCACCTCAAAATTTCACTCGATGAGAATACGACAAACACAAACGGGAAAACGGATCGCGGGCGTTACGAGGCTCCCGAAATCGAGGTCATCGACATCGAAACCGAGCAAAACATCCTCGGCGGCAGCGGTACACCGCCCGATATGCCCGGAGAGGATTGGTAAATTAATCTATTACAAATTACAACATGATGAGAAACAAATTATTTTTTATTGCAATTACCGCTCTGCTATCGGCGGTCGGTTGCGCCGATAGCGACGTAAGCGGACAACGGGAAACGGCTACCGGACAAACCATCACCCTCACGGCCTCGATGCCCACCGGCAGGCCCGAAACCCGCCTCGCCCTTATCGAAACCGACGAGGGCAATATTTCCGTAAAATGGAAGGAGGGCGATAAAATCAGTCTCTGCTTCGTAAGCGGAGAAACGGTAAGGACATTGAGCGACATCGCCGTTACCAATATCCGCGAGGATGGCAAAAAAGCCGACTTCTCTTTCGCATTGCCCGAAGGCATCACCGCTCCTTTCGACCTCTACGGCATCTACGGAGCGGCATTCAAATCCGACAACAACAGCGTCGTACTGCTCAATGCCAACGAGGATGAAGAAGTGACGCTCGATTACGTGGCTCCTCGTTCTGCCATGCGCTTCGCATTAAAGGATATTACCGACGCAGCGTCACTGCCGGGAGTAACCTTTGAGCATCTCGGTTCCATCATGAAGGTGGAAATCACGAACGGATCCGCCACCGGCATCACGGTAAACAGCATCTCCATCATCGGCGACAAGTACGGTTACAACTGGGCATACGGTTCCTCAGGGGAAGGAAAAAATGCGGAATACGACTTGGCAACCGGTGCCTATACGGACGCACGGGAACAGTCTATACTGGGATTTTCTCCCATGAATGGCAAAACCATCGCCGCCGGCGGAAAAGAGAGTTTCTACCGCTGGTTTATCCCCACGGAAACGCCGGACGATACGAAAAGTTTCTCCCTTATGCTCAACCATGACGGCGGCACGGGTATGCTCAATCTGCCTTACAAAGAATTTGGGAAAGGCAAGCACTACCGGCTGAAATTGGTGTGGGACGGCACAAACTTAAAACATATCTCCTTACCGCCGGCAAGCGACTTAGTGGCGCATTGGCCGATGAACGGCAATGCCAACGATGTGTCGGGCAACGGACACCACGGCACCATCTTCGGCGGGGTGACGCCAACCGAAGACCATAAAGGCTGCGCCAACGGCGCCTACCTCTTTAACGGCACGGACGGCTATATCGACGTGGGCGATTGGGAAAGCGGCGGTGCCATGACATTTACATTCTGGGCGCGATGGGACGCATTTCATTCTTTTTCAAGAATAGTAGATATGGGTAATGGTAGCTATAGTAATAATATAGCAATTGCAAATCATAGTACTATCCCGGGAAAAGTTTATTATTCCATATTTATTGGTTCAACCGCTTATAATATAAACAATTATGGTGCTGATGTCACCTCACAGAATTCTTGGGGCTTCTATGCGGCAAGCGTGAGCGAAGCCGGTGTGATGAAGCTCTATAAGGAAGGTTTGCTTATAGCGACAAACAATAATGGGAAAGCACCTCTGGTGATGACACGCACGAATCAATATATAGGTAAGAGTAACTGGGGTGTTGATGGATTTTTCAAGGGCGCTATCGGCGACCTGCGTATCTACAACCGCACCCTGACGGACGATGAAGTACGGGCATTATATCTTTTAACCAAATAAATCAAGAGGATTATGCCGTCGAAACGTGTTTCCCACTTTTCACGGCATATTCCGAACAACATATCATTTAAACATAAAATAACAACAACATGAGTACAAAACAAACGGAAAAACGAATCGGGCGTTACGAGGCTCCCGAAATCGAGGTCATCGACATCGAAACCGAACAAAACATCCTCGGCGGCAGCGGCACCACACCCGATATGCCCGGAGAGATGTGGTAATTAAGTTAACTACCGTCCTCTTTATTTACCCGTATAACAACCGCTTTGCACGGGCAACGAATGACGACGATTCCGTATTGCAAATTAAAAAAAACATTTAAACGATTTATGAAAAAGAACTGGAGTTTATCGACCCTTTTCAGCCTTTCCCTCATTACCGCCTTGTTGTTGGCGGTCGGTTGCACCGATAGCGACGTAACCGGACAACGGGAAACGGCTACCGGACAAACCATCACCCTCACGGCCTCGATGCCCACCGGCAGGCCCGAAACCCGCCTTGCCCTTACCGAGACCGACGAGGGCAATATATCCGTAAAATGGAAAGAGGGCGATAAAATCAGTCTATGCTTCGTAAGCGGAGAAACGGTAAGGACGTTGAGCGACATCGCCGTTACCAATATCCGCGAAGAAGGCAAAAAAGCCGACTTCGATTTCTCCCTGCCCGAAGGCATCCACTATCCTTTCAATCTTTACGGCATCTACGGTGCGACACTTGCAACAGACAGCAAGACGGTGACTTTCCCCACGGCTCCCGCAGGGAGCGGGTTGCCGGACACAGAGCCGGTATGCGTGATGCGCTTTGCGGTGGAAAACCTTTCATCCGGAATAACGAAACGGAAAGATTCGAACCGGTATGGATAAAGAAGGGTACCCGGGTTGCAGCGGTGAATATCGGAACCGACTTTTTCTCGGTTTATACCAGACTCGATAGAATTAAATTTTTGAAGTTATAAAATCCGTAAAATGTAAAAGAAGGTGTCTTTTTCGGACACCTTCTTTTACATTTAAACAATATTACGGACCCTGCCTTATTTTCGAAATGCCTCATCCATGGCGGCTGCAGCCCTCCGACCGTCGCCCATCGCCAAAATAACGGTAGCTCCTCCCCTTACGATATCTCCTCCCGCATATAAATTCTCTATATTGGAACGCATGGTGGATTCGTCCACAATGATGGTCCCCTTACGGGAAACATCGAGGCCGGATACCGAATTCGGCACGAGAGGATTCGGACTCACGCCCACCGCAACTACGACTACCGTAGCATCCAAAAGGAATTCCGAGCCCTCGACGGGATGAGGACTTCGTCTGCCGCTGGCATCCGGTTCGCCCAATTCCATACGCTGCACCCTCACCTGAGCCACCCGTCCCTTCTCGTCCTTCAGGTATTCCACGGGATTGCAAAGGGTCATAAACTCGCATCCTTCCTCTTTTGCATGTTTCACCTCCTCGAGACGAGCCGGCATTTCCTCTTCGCTCCGGCGGTATAATATAATCGCTCTTTCGGCTCCCAACCTCTTTGCCGTCCGTACGGAATCCATAGCCGTATTTCCTCCTCCCACCACGACTACGTTTTTACCGAGATAAACGGGAGTATCCGATTCTTCGCTGTCCGCCTCCATAAGATTTACGCGGGTAAGATATTCGTTGGAAGAAAGCACGCCGTTCGCATTTTCCCCGGGAATATTCATAAACCTCGGCAATCCGGCTCCGGAAGCTATATAAAACCCCTTATAACCGGCATCCTGCAATCCTTCTATGCTTTCCGTACGCCCCACTATAAAATTCGTAACGAATTTCACCCCCATCCGCGAAAGCGTATCCACCTCCACGTCCACGATGGTATTCGGAAGACGGAATTCGGGAATACCGTATTTCAATACGCCTCCTATTTCGTGAAGAGCTTCGAATACGGTCACATCGTATCCGCGTTTGCACATCTCCCCCGCAAAAGAAAGCCCCGAAGGACCGGAACCCACTACGGCTATCTTTATACCCGTCCGGGCTGCCATTTCCGGGATTACGGCTTCGCCGGATTCCCTCTCGTAATCCGACGCAAAACGCTCCAAATAACCGATAGCAACGGCCGATTTTTTCATTTTCTCCACATAAAAACACCGGCTTTCGCATTGTTTTTCCTGAGGACATACCCGTCCGCATACGGCGGGAAGAGCGCTCGTACGTTTTAAAACGGAAGCCGCTTCCAAAAATTCTCCTCTTTCTATATTTTTAACGAATGCGGGAATATCGATTTCCACCGGACATCCCTGCATACACGTAGGATTGGCGCAATCCATACAACGGCTGGCTTCCCGCATGGCCGCTTCTCTGGTCAACCCTTTATTCACTTCTATCCGCTGGCTTTTAATTCGTTCTTCCGGAGCCACTTCCGGCATAGACACCCTTTCGATCGCAAGCCTTTCCTTAGCCGGCAATTTCGCACGGAGGGCTTTCCTCCATTCGGCATCTCTACTTATACTGTCTTTATTCATACCACCTTAATTATTCCGAGAATTTATTCATCATCTCCGACTCTATTTCTTTATAGCCTCCGAGCCTCATCAAAAGTTCGTCGAAATCGATTTTATGCGCATCGAACTCCGGACCGTCCACACAGGTGAATTTCGTAACGCCTCCGACAGTCACCCGGCAAGCCCCGCACATTCCCGTTCCGTCCACCATCATGGCATTCAAACTCGCTATCGTCGGAATATCGTATTTCTTCGTCAGCATGGAAGCGAATTTCATCATAATCGCCGGTCCCATAACCAAAGCCAAATCCACTTTTTCCCTCTTTATCACCTCTTCCATCCCTTGAGTTATCAAACCCTTATTTCCATAACTTCCATCGTCCGTCATGATAATCACTTCGTCCGAAAGCTTACGCACCTCATCTTCCAATATGATCAATTCCTTGGTACGGGCTGCGATAATGGTTATAATTTTATTGCCTACGGCTTTCATCGCCTCGATTATGGGCAAAAGAGGAGCCATTCCCACGCCTCCCCCACACGCCAATACCGTCCCCACTTTTTCTATATGGGTAGGTTTGCCCAAAGGACCTACCATATCGGTCACATATTCTCCTTCCTCAAGTTCGCAAAGCCGGGAGGAGGAAACTCCCATCTTCTGAACGATCAGCGTAATGCTGCCCTTAGACAAATCGGCGCCTTCAATCGTCAAAGGTATGCGCTCTCCGTGTTTTCCCACCCGCACGATAACGAAATTCCCCGGTCTACGGGATTTTGCTATCAAGGGCGCTTCTATTTCGAAGCGGAATACCTTTTCGGACAACTGAGTCTTTTTCAAAATCTTATTCATAGTTCCCTGAAATTTTGGACGACAAAGTTAAAGAGGATTTTTTTAATTAACAAATAAGCGGAATGCCATAAAGGCTTCGAAACTCTATATTAAATTCGTTCTACCAAAGTCCCGAAAAAACGGTTTGTTATTCCCGAATATAAGAGTGGAATTGCCCCCGTTATATCTTATATTTGCAAAAAAAATACGGATATGGGCAAACAGAAAATCAACGTCGTTTATTCAACCGACCCGAATTACGAATACGAATACGAGGAAGAAGAATCCGTCGAAACCCTTCCTCCCGAACGCCAACGGCTTAAGATAAGCCTCGATACCAAACAACGCAAGGGGAAAATCGTTACCGTAATTTCCGGATTTACCGGCCGGGAAGACGACCTCAAGGCTTTGGCCGGACTTCTAAAAAACAAATGCGGATGCGGAGGTTCGGTAAAAGCGGGCGAAATACTCATACAAGGAGATATGCGGGATAAGGTGCGCAATTTATTAACTCTCCTGAAATACCGCATATAAGCAGGAAGGAATTCTCCGGCTCACGTCCGGAGAGGATATAAAATTCCGACAATGCTTTAGGGAATCGGAGAATCGATTCGTGCCGACCCCAAAACGGGAACTCATACATTAAATCTGAAATGCATAATATCTCCGTCCTGAACGATATAGTCCTTTCCCTCGATACTGATTTTCCCGGCATCCCTACATTTGGACTCCGAACCCAAAGCGATATAATCCTCATATTTTATCACCTCGGCACGAATAAAACCTTTTTCGAAATCGGTATGAATGATACCGGCCGCCTGAGGCGCTTTCATCCCTTGACGGAATGTCCATGCCCGGACTTCCTTGGGACCTGCCGTAAAATATGTCTGAAGCTTTAAGAGAGAATAAGCCGAACGGATAAGTTTGCTCACTCCCGGTTCTTTCAATCCGAGATCCTCCAAAAAGAGCTGTTTCTCCTCGTAAGTCTCCAATTCCGCAATATCCGCTTCTATAGAGGCCCCGATCAACAATATTCCGGCATCCTCCCCTTCCACGGCTTTTTTCACCGCATCCACATAAGGATTGCCTTTCAATACGGAAGCTTCATCCACATTGCATACGTATAAAACCGGTTTCGCCGTCAAAAGATGAAGGTCTTTGGCTACCTCCTCCTGCAAAGGCTCCAATTTCACCGTACGGGCGGATATCCCTTTTTCCAATACCTCCTTATAGATATAAAGCACTTCCACCAAGCGCTTGGCATAGGGATCTCCTCCCGTCTTGGCCTTTTTCTCCTCTTTTGCCAAACGGTTGTCTACGGTTTCCAAATCTTTGAGTTGAAGTTCCGTATC
>JBGZEX010000035.1:0-23098 GCA_041846495.1 Marinifilaceae bacterium | reverse complement strand
CGGAAAGCGTACTTCGAATATGCAATTCCTCTACCTGCCCACCGAAATGAAGGGAAATACACCCGTATATCCCTATAAACTAAGAGAGGGAATTACGGCCGATCGCCACGGAATGCTCATCATAAGAAACGAAAAAATCATGGAAATACTTAAAGGAAAGGAATGAAATTTTATATTTATCCCATACTTTAACCGATATTATGAGTCTGCCCGGTAAAAATGCGGATATAACCGTCATATACAACTATTATGTGGATGATATGTATACCTATGCCATGTATTTGGGATTTAACGAATACGACATCATGGATGCCATACACGACGTATTTTGCAATCTATGCTATCGCCAGAAGAAGCTGAACGAGATTTCGAATCTCAAGTTTTATCTTTTCAAATCTCTAAAAAACAGATTAATCGATATCTCCCGGAATAAAAAGGACAAAATGGATTTCAACAGCCTTGCCGCCCGGGAATTTCTGAATTCCGGGCATAAAAACGATACGGAAAATCGACTTATACAGAAAGAAGACGAAGAAAAAATACAAAATACGATCCGGGAAATATTGGCTCTCCTATCGCCCCGCCAACAGGAAATCATCTATCTGAGATATATCCAGGAATATAATTACGAACAAATAGCGGAACTTATGGACATCAATTACGAAAACTCCAGAAAATTAGTGTATAAAGCCATTTTGTCGTTACGGAGAAAACTCCCCGGTAAAATCCTTCTCTCCTGCTCCGGAGGACTTCCGCTTATCCTGCATATAAGCGGAAAATGTTAGACGGAGAATTCATTGTTATTTTTTATATGTATATTTACCGAAATAAATTGCGGAAACGGGTTCAAGTCGCCGATGCGGAACCGGAAAACCGGGGGCCGACAATATGTATGAAACAGGAAAACGAAGAAATAAACAAATATCAGCTTTATGTTTTTCCCTCCCGGCATGTGGGAGATAAAAGACAGCGTACCCGTAACCGATTGTTTCATACTCAAAACATATCTCGGATTCGGAATGATGTTATTCGGACATCCGGAAAGTAAACGATAAAAACCGGAAAATATGAAAAAAGCAAGTATTTTAATTTTTTTGCTGGGCACGATATCCCTTGTAACGGCAAAAAGCCCGGCTATGCAAACAAAAGGAAAAATGAGAAAAGAGATCTATTTGGCCGGAGGATGTTTCTGGGGAACGGAGCATTTTCTGAAACAGATACGGGGTGTCGTAAAAACCGAAGTCGGTTATGCTAACGGCAGAGGCAAACGTCCCGACTATAAAACGGTATCGACGGGCAAAAGCGGATTTGCCGAAACCGTAAAAGTGGAATACGATCCCGAGCAAATCAGTCTGGAAAAACTTTTGGAATTATTTTTCAAAACCATCGACCCGACTAGCGTCAACCGGCAAGGAAACGACGTGGGACCGCAGTACAGGACCGGCATCTATTATTCCGACAAAGCCGACGAAGCCGGAATAAAAGCCTCCATAGCCCGGCTCGCATCCGCATATTCCCGGCCCATAGCAGTGGAATATAAGGCCTTGGAAAATTATTATACGGCCGAAGACTACCACCAGAACTATTTGGACAAACATCCCGACGGATATTGTCATATCCCTAAAAAATTGTTTCGGATGGCCAGAGAGGCCGATTCTCAGTATCCCGTAAAGAAATACTTCCGGCCGGACGACGCCGTACTGAAGAGAAAACTCTCCTCGACGCAATATGCAGTGACCCGGAACAATGCTACCGAAACTCCGTTCGAAAACGAATACTGGAACGAGTTCAGAGAAGGGATTTATGTGGATATCACCACGGGGGAACCGCTCTTTATCTCCACCGACAAATTCGATTCGGGTTGCGGATGGCCGAGTTTTTCCAAGCCCATAGACAAGTCTCTCGTAATCGAAAAAACAGATAAATCGCATGGTATGATTCGTACGGAAATACGCAGCAAAACCGGAGACGCCCACTTGGGACATGTATTCAACGACGGTCCCGCCGAAAGAGGAGGCCTGAGATACTGTATCAACAGTGCCGCCCTGCGCTTTATTCCCAAAGAAAAAATGCAAGAAGAAGGATACGAAAATTATATTTCCTTATTGAATAAATAATAAAAATCAAACAACAAATTTAAAATTTATGCAGCTTATCCCAAAGAGTCGGGAGAAATCCGAACCCGAAATTATGAAGTATCAATAGTTTTTATAATTCGGGAATACGGGTTTTAATATCATTTAAAAATACCGCTTCCTGCCGGTATTATATTTTCGCTATATTTGGAAATTCAAAATCAATGCGAAAATAATGACCGTATCGACAAATACCGGGAATATCAGAATATTGACGATAGCCATCCTGATGTTATCGTGGAGCGGAGGAAAAATCGAGGCCCAAATAGAGGTCGAGATTCCCAAAGCCGCATTAGACTCTTCCCTGCTACATCCTCCGGGGAATCCGGATATATACGATTTTCTCAGCGAAACAAACAAATACGAAGCGGAAATCGCAGAGCTTTTAAATTATGCCTACTCTTTCAAAGGCACCCCTTACCGTTTCGGGGCCAATGGCCCACGTGCCTTCGATTGTTCCGCATTCACCCGCCATATTTTCAAGAAATACGATTTAATTCTTCCTCGCACGGCACAAATTCAATATACGATAGGCGATGAAATATCCGTTTCGGACATAAAACCGGGCGACCTCGTATTTTTCAGGCCGAGGAAACACAATTCGAAAAGAATAGGACACGTAGGCATCGTCACCCGCACATTAAAGGGAAAAGGCTTCGCATTCATACATGCTGCAAGGAAGAGAGGGGTTTCCGAAAGTTACAGCTGGCAACCTTATTATTCCAAACGTTTTGCCGGAGCACGCCGGATCATATAAGTAAAAAAAGCGGCCGTTCCCGTAAGAATCGACCGCTTCAATACCGGTGTTTTGATAAATCAAGGAGTATAATAAGCTATAATCCTTCGGACTACAGTCTTATTATCGGCATAAGCCCCTCTCATCCAAACATGTTCCGTTACATCGGAAGTATTGCGTATAAGCATATAAGCATTGCTTACATATTTACTGCTCAACTCCTTAGACATATCCGCTGCGGAAGCGGGAGAGGGTACGGCGGCAAAATAAGCATCGCCCGACGGGCCTCCCAACTCTACCCTCCAATCCTTTTCTCCTCCCTTATTCAACTGATATGCATAATAAGAAGTTCCGGATACGGATACCGACTGGGGATTCGGACGTTTCCAAAAAACCCGCAGATTCAATATCAGATTATCGCATTTAACCGTCAAAATCGCTTCGTCATCACTACCGGAGGGAGGATTCACCACCTTACCGTATATATCGAATTTACCTCCCCCTCGAGCAATGGCTCTAAGACCGGTCAGCCACGGTTTATTCGAAGATAAAACGGGATTAATATTACGGCTCGAATAGAGCTTGCACAAGTTTTCAAACTCGAAAGCAGGTTTGGGCAATTGATTCGGCCTCTTGGCATAGAAAGCCAGTTCGTTATTGGATGCCGCCATCCAGTATTGACTGTCTCCCAAAACAATAGGCAAGTCGGGATCCTGTACGGATATATTTACCTTAAGGTCGTTGGAAGGCGCGGAATTCAATGCCGTTTCAATCTGCTGGTAGCCCGGACCGTTCACGCCGATCACCGTTATATTATAGCGGTGGTTGCGTATGATACTTAGGGGGTGTCCGGCAGGATTCGACACCACCACCTTATAATATCCTTTCTGTCCTTTATAGGTACCTTCGATTATAACTCCCAAATAATCGGCCGTCGTACAATTACGTTCGTAGGCATACAGGGGAGCGCTTCCCGCAACCCACCATTGAGCGTAAGGTATCTGGGAAGCAGAGGCATCGGGACGGGCGACGGAAGGAACTTCGACAACGCCCGTAAAATTAGCGGGGGTGACGTAACCGGTTGCAAAACTCTTATGCAGTGTAACACGGTTTATCGTAAAGTCGGGCACGCCGCTTCCCAAGTTTACTTTTATACAAGCGGCCGCCCGCAGGAGCTTGACTCCCTGAACCTTGGTCACCGCATTCACGCTGTTAAGCGTAAACCGGCTCCACATCACCAAAGGCATCATAAAATTCTCCATCGACAACGTATTCCATCCGGAAGGTAAAGTCGTTTTAAGAGCGGACATGGCATTCTGCTCCGTCATACCGACCGAGAGGGAAGAAAAATTCACTCTGTCGGTAGTTCCGGCATTCGGCTCACGTCCGTTAGCCACCAAATGGATAGTCCGTCTGTCGGGAGTAGCATCCAAACGAACCGTAAACGAAACGCCGGTAGACGTAGGAGTAAGTTTATCCTTTTCCACTTTTATGCGTTTCAGAAACTTCGCAGCCTGATCGAATACCAGTACGTCCACATTCTTTATATCCATATCCGTAAAACTCCGGCTTCCGATGGACTGAGGCTCCGGCAGACTCACCGAAAACTTCACATCCACCGCTCCGTACTGCAATTCGGGCTTTTGCCCCTCTTTTTCGTAAGAACACGAAAAAGAGAGGAAAAGAGCCAATACAGATATTATTCCTTGTAATCTCATACTATATACATTTTCATTATTAAGCCGGATTTATTTTTTCTCGTACTTGGAATCATCCGGCACTACTCCCGCCTTAAGAGGTATCACAATGGGTTCATCGATAGAAACCTGCTGAGCGTGGATATTTATTTCCGCAGAGTGTTTCAATCTGTCGTATGTAAGCGTAGCCACTTTGGTATATCCTCCGTTAGCATAACTACTATTTCCCTTTGTCGTTGTAATTCTCACTCTGTAATCCGTATTAAATACGGAGATTCCACCCTGGTTGTAGTAATTATAGCTGTTAAAGTTACCCGTTTGATTCGTTCCTTTAACCATTGTTCCGCCTTTATAACAGGTAACGTTAAAGCCCATAGGAGCCGGAGCTACACCAGACGTATACCACGTAGCATAAATCTCCATTTTGATCTTCCGCGGCGAACCGGCATCGGCATTCAATATGGGAGCATTGAAAAAGGCCGTTTCTCCCTGTCCCTGTGTCGCATCGCCTCCCCATTGCAGAAGTGTTCCATTATAATCAACAGTTGTCCTAAAACTCCAACCAACAGGTTTATTGTCATACGACTTGCCGTTACCATAGAATCTTGCTGCAATATCCACGTCTGCTCGATCCCATGTAAATTTACATACGAAGTATTCGAATTCCGGAATCGTAACGATAAGATCCTGATGCACTTTAACTCTCTTATTATAAGCATAAGAAGGTATATCCTTATGGCTAAATTTCATCCAACCGTCTCGCGGTTCGTCGTCGGAAGCCCTATCCGTCGTAAACGTAAGTTTTTGAGTTCCGGGATTAAACGACATATCGTGTATCCAGGAAGTGGTTTCCGAAGTAATAAAATCCAAATTGCGCGTGCCGCCGTATACCTTAACCCGGTCGGAAACCGTAACGGCCGATTGTTGTATGCCGCTGGGTGCCGTAGCATTGATTACCTCCTCTTCCACATAAATAAAGCAGTTCGAAAGATCGATTTCCAATTCCTCCAAAGAAACTTTATTCCTTACCTTGATACGATCGTCTCCGTAATACTGATCGAATTGACTCTCCGTCGAGGTCGAAGTCCGTGTAAACACCACCGGAGTAGAACCTGCACCTCCGTTGTTTTTATTGGGACTCGCCTTGGGGCTCGTATTTACGAATTCCCAGCCGCCGCCTAAGGAGGTAATATTCACCGTTTGTTGGGTATAACCGCTGACGGGAGCAAACAGCAATTTTTTCTTATCCACCTTAAGCGTTCCTTTATCCGGCCGTTGTCTCACGGGGATCCTTTTCTCCACATTACCCGCTTTCAGCGTTATATACGATTCGCGAGGAGTCGTATAATCCGTCGTACGGGCAACGATTTTCACTTTCTTATTATCCACTTTAGTAGCGGTAATCCAAGCCGCTCCCGAAGTCACCGTAAAATCCGGAGCATTGGTATTTATATAGAGAAAATCTTCCGAAGCCAATTCTACGGCCGGTTTATTCGTGTACAACTGTATCTGCGAAAGATTCGCATTCACATTCACATCTTTCCACGGCAATACATCCGCCGTTATATCCAATTTTCCGCCGAAAATAACATTTACTTTCAGGATACCGTTTATCCGGGGCACCCGGTGCACTTTCACCGTTTTCGTAAAATGAGTACCTCCCGCCAAAATGAAATCCACGCTGAGTTCCAGATGATGAGTCGTCGTATCCGAAGGATTGGACGAAAGATAGTCGTTTCCCCTGTGAGCCGGAATGATAAACTTCAGCGGATCGCTGTGCTGGATTCCTCCGGCGCCGTTATGCACGATAAAATTGGCGACTATGGATTTCGCACTCACATCCGGATTATCCTTATTGGGGTAAAGGCCTCCCGCCCAATTCAAGGTATTCGGCACCTTACTCAACTTCAGTATTTGAGGCCGGCTGATATCCAAACCTCCGGCTTCTTTGAGCACTACTTCCACCATGGCTACATTACGTCCCAAAACGGCTGTTTCGGTAGCCTGGTTCATCTGGTTGGCAACGACTTGCTGACCGGCAAGATAGGCTATGCGCAATTCGGGCATGGAAGTAAGATTCGCTCCTGGTTCCGGAGTTTTCCACATTTTCAAATTCGAACGCTGATGGCCGCGCACGGGAGGAATCAGGCCTCCGGTAATATCGGTGGCAGCGCTCACCAGTTGAAAATCCCAAGTTCCGGCTTCCACCGACATGGACACATAGTCCGTGCCGTGCGTCAGAGCGGGTATCTTGTATTTAAACTGTCCCTGAGAAGCTCCCGGTCCGTCGAACAAATAAACCTGCGTATTGCTGATTATTGCCGAAGGAGCACCTCCCATATGTAATTTCAAAGCGGTTTTCCCTTCTTTTTTACCATCGGGAGATTCCACCTTATCGGTACAAGCACCGAAGATAAGGGAGAAGAGAAATACCAACAATGTTATCTTTTTTACTATCATAATTTTTTCCTTTTTCCTTAAAAGGGATAGAGAGCGGAAAATTTCTATTCTCTCTATCCTCCAAAGTGATTATTTACGGATCATAAAATCAGCCGTATGCTCCGTTTCGGAAATTCCTACAGGCAATGCACCGGCAGGATGTTTAACCGATTTTATCTTAAGTTTTACCTGTTTTTCGGATTTATCCGTACTGTATAATACAACTCCGTTTACGTTCACCGTACCGTGATTTGCATCCCCGCCTATACGCAGGTCGTGCAAATTCGTGATAACGAAATCGCGGTTTTCTTTGGCTGTAGCATCCGGAAGCACCGCACATTCCACCAAAATATCAGTTCCCGTAGTATTCGTCAACAAAGCTCCGTCCGAAGCCCGCAAAAGCGAAATGGTGAAGAATCCGGAAACCACATTATGGTTGAGCCTGTGATCTCCGAGAGAGGTGATAGCCAATTTTGCCGGCTGGTCTTTTACGATTCCGGTGCAACTCAGCACATCCCCGTTGAAACCTATATTGGTTCCGCTCAGACTGTAAACCTTATCGAAATTAACGACAACGGTCTTGGGAAGTTCGTATCGTGTATCCTCCAAAGTTTTAGCGCTAAATGTGGTAGAATGCGTTCCCGAAGCGAATACGGCTCTCGGGGTAAGTCCCATATCGAAGTCCAGAGCATCGGCAGAGCCTTCTCCGTAAGTTCCGTCCACGATTACATTGGCACCCGTAGCATTGGTCAAAGCGGTTCCATCCGTCTTAAAGAGTCCTATTTCATAGAGGATATCCTTTTCCCCTTCTCTTCCTTCTTCCGTCCGAATCAACTTGACAACAGCCCGTTGATCTTCGATAAGGCAATTTCCGACCGGTTTCACGATATAGCTATTCTGCACACCCGAAAGAAGGAGTTCGAATTTCTTCACGCCTTCGATAAGATTATTGGCTTTTACGGGAACTTCTATTTCCTGTTTCACCAAATAACGATCGGCAACTCCGCGGGAAGGTGTAAACGAGAGTTTTCCTTTTACCGGAACAAAATTATTTTCCGTATTGGCGGTAACCTCACGTGTGGCATAATCCACACTGACGGGAATAGGAGCCCCTTCTTTCGTCAGGGCATAGCCTGTAAGAGTTACGGCAAACACGGCTGTAGCCGTACCGTTCACCGGTTTTGTGATTTTCACATCGGATACGTAAAGTCCGTGTCCGAGTTTCAGAATACGGCTTCCCTTTCCAAGGAAGAAAAGTTCTCCGGAAACGGTAGTAAACGACTTACGGTAAACCGCCGGTTTATTATCGGTTATATAGCGGTCGAATTCCTTGGCTCCCTTGGGAGAATACATGCATACGCGGCCTTCCCTGGCAGACATCAGCATCACTTCTCCGCTATTGTTGATTTTCACCTTATCGAAATCTCCGTTTACCGTACGGTCGAATTCCGCCTTACCGGTAGGATGAATACGAACGAACGAACCTCTTTGCGCTTTGGCATTAAAGGTAGTAACCACTGCTTCTCCGGTAACCGTATTCATTCCCATTCCTCTGAGAGCTCCGTCGGCATTACCCGTATACAACGAGGTCCCGTCATTTCTCAACAAAGAATAATAACCGCCTTTTTCGCCGTTTCCGCCCACAAATATATTACCGTTCCGGGCTACATTCAAATAGTCCAATGCGGCGAGTTTTCCCCCGGCGGGAATTATCGTTTTACCGTAAACGATATCGCCTTCGGGTCTTATCTTATATACAATACCTCCATCCGTCAGGGAATTACCGCTTACGATAACATTTCCTTCGTTGAGATTGGCGTGAATTCCCGTAACCGTATAACCTGCAGCCGGGATAGTCGTCATGTAATAAACCTTACCTTTATTGTCCAAACGTACGACAGCGGCCTTTTCGCCTTTCCGGTCTCCCGAAAAAGCGGCACATATATATTCGGTCGTATGCCCGAGCACTGCAAAGTGGTTGCAATAACCGCTACCGACATTCACATAATTGTAGATGGTTTTGCCCGATTTATCGACTTTCATCAATATTCCCTGGCGTTCGTTTGCATTTTTGGGTTCGCTTCCGGCAAGCACGATGGCACCGTTTTTAAGCAATTCGCCCTTCATAAAAGTACTGCCCTGATTTCCGGCACAGATATCCGTATCCACAGCCCCCTTGCCGTTTACAATAAGCATCCGGCCGCTCAGAGTAATATTTCTATACTTCCGGGAATTTTTCACGGAAGACTGTCCTACGATCATAATTTTATCTCCGTCCATAGGGGATATGGCATTAACCTCCGTAAATCCCACCAAAGCCAAAGAAAAAATCACATCGCCTTCGCGGCCGATTCGCGTCAGATTATATCTTGTCCCTTCTTTGATTAAAAGAGCCGCTCCGTCGCCGGACAAAGGACATACGGTTTCTATTTGATTGCCCTCGCCATATTGTTTATCGAAAACCACCGGCATATACTGGGCTTTTACCTGTATACAAGACATCAAACCCAACAGGAACAATACCCAGATTCTATGAATCTCTATTTTCTTCATATCTTTTATTTTATATATTTTTCTTACCTCTTATTGCGTATTTCCACACGTCTGGCCCGGCGATTCACCTTAATCCAATCGATATCGCCATTCGGAAGACGGCATTTGTCGAGTTCCTCTTCCACCTCATCCGGCGACAGTTTCAGTCTTCCGTGAGGATTAATCTTAAGTTTAGCCGTAACGCCGTTTTTGCGCAAGAACTCGACAACCCGTTCCGCTCTGCGTTTAGACAGGGAATAATTATATTGTTCTCCCCCCATTTCGTCGGCAAAACCGTCGAAATACAACTCCGTATAGTGAAAACCTTTCATTTCGGCAAGGAACCGGTTCAGAGACTGTATGGATTCGGGTTCCAAATTATCGGAGTCGAAATCAAAATACAAAGTATGCAAGAGTCCGTCGGGGGCAATCTCGTGCAAAGTCAGTTTTTCGGCAGCGGCCGTTTCGGCAAAGCCGTTCAACAACAAAGCACCGCCGAGGATAGCATCCTCTTCACTCATTCCGAAGAACGGCAAACCTTTTCCTCCACCCAGTTCTTCCGCCGTGGTGAGGTAATAGATATCATCCCTCGACCCCATATCGCGATCCGAAACGAAATAGGCTGTCTGCAAATCGAGCGGCCACATATAATAGTCGTTAAAAACGGAATTGACGGGATGAGGGAAATGAGTTATACTGCCGGGGATAAATCCTTTACGGGCATCGTAATGGGCGGTAAACAGGTCATAGCCTCCAAAGCCCGGATGTCCGTTGGATGAAAATATAAGACGGTCTTTATAAAGTACCGGAAAAAGTTCACTGCCCTCGGTATTAATCTCCGGGCCCAAATTGACGGGAGTTCCCCATTGATTGGCGGCTTCGTCGAAATGAACGACATAAATATCGAATCCGCCATAACCTCCCGGCATATCCGAAGTGAACAACAACGATTTCCCACCGTTAAACAAATAGGGGTGGGCATAAGAATATTTATCATCCTGAGGGAATACGGGACGGAATCTGGTAAACCGCCGTTTATCATTCTTCAAGAGAGAATAATGCAATTTCGTACGGAACGGCCGGAACTCTTTATCGACCATATCCACGGTCGTTCTGACTTTATCGTATTCCACAACGGTAGCTATCATCAAATGCATGTCGTCGGAAAAACTTACCGGTCCGTTTTGCAAATCCACCGGGATACGGCGAAAGAAATCCCGGTATCCGGGAGCTTTCCTGCGAACTGTTTTTTTATTGCCGGATTCTTTCAAAGGATAGTAGTGCGTACGGTGGAAAAATAATTTTCCGGGATCGTTAAACTTACTGTAACTAATCGCATAGAAGGGCTGGTTATCGTAACTTCCGACCCAAAACTCGGCATTCGGAGTATTCAATGCGAGACGTTTTACGGTAAAATCCGCATCTTTCTGGCGGATGGAATGCCTCATGGCAAGAGCATCTAATGTATTCTGATATCGCTGATACCGGCTGTAAATATCTTTATAGGCATTATCCAAACAGATGGCTTCCGCTTTACGAACTTCTCCGAGAAAGCGCAAAGCATCCACATAATCGCAAACATCATCTACCTGAAGCAGATCGGGGTGTAAATCCAAAGCTATTTCGTAATGTCTGGCGGCATGAGCATACTCACGTATCATAAAATATAGACGAGCAGTTTTCAAATGAAGTGCCGCCCGATTCATTGGAGATTGCTCCTTGGTAACCGCCGTTTCGTACAAACGCATCGCTTTGTCGAAATTCTGTCTGATAAATTTCCGGTCCGCCCGTCTTTCCACCCGTCCGAGTTTTCGTTCCTGTGCTTCGGAGGACAGAGATGTCGTTCCGAGCAAAAAAAGGAATGCAGCAGCCGACAGGAGAATTTGTAATTTCTTCGTTCTCATTTCAGCAATTTTTATCAGTAACATTAGCGGAATAAATTATAAGTAAGATTCACGCCGAATTTCGTCGGACCTATCCATACTTTAGTCTTCTTACGTTCCAAGGGAAAATCCGCAAATTCTCCCCCCAGATAAAACTTGGAATATTGTATATGGGCATAGCCCACACCGATATTCAACTCCAAACCCCAGCGGGGATTAAAAGCGAATTTATACCCCGTACTGATTCCGGCCGATACTCCCCAACCTTTACGGCGATAACTCTTCTTATCTCCGTTTCTGAATAATCCTATATTGAAATTTCCGAACATTCCGTAAGGGCCTACAAAAAAGCCGTCCCAGGAATCGTTGGTATAGAAGTTCCGGGGATTGGTATAATAACGGATTTCACCGCAAGTCTGGAGAGCCCGGAACACCTCCTCCTTCTTTTTAAACAGATAGGGCAGCCATGCCACTTCTCCGTTGAATGTAAGTTGACGGGACATTGTAAATTCCACACTGCCATTCGGAGACCCCGTCAACAACAAAGGGACGTTCACTTTCACACTTTGTGCCCGAACTCCGCTAAGCAAACAAAATAAAACGGCGACACATAAGGCATGTCGTATAACTGATTTCATCATTTCTCTTTTTTAGTATACATTGTATTATTCCAAATCCGTATCTCCGCTCGCTATATCTTCATCCCAACCGACTAAAGCAATCTTCACAACCGTGTAGGAATCCACTTCGATAATCAAACGCTTGCCGTGCAATAACCTTCTGGGGAGCCCGGTCAATTTATCGATAGTCTCTACGGGGATATCGGTGATTTTATTCCCGTCGGCATCAAAAAACGCATAGTTCAATCTCATATAATCTCCCTCTATGGAAGGCATAAAATGATGATCCACTTCCAAAATCCCGGCAGTTTCCTGGGGAGGCAAATCCCCCATATGATACATACAGTCGGTTTCATTAAAACGGGAGGTAAGGGTATCCGTCTTGAGGGGCTGCACTACGGGAGCTCTTTCCGCAAGAAGTTCCACTTTTTTAATCCCGGAAGTATTTACGGGAAAATTTTTAAATCTTACGGTTATACGCCCGACATAACGTTCCAATTCGGCAGTATCGGTTTTCAATACACCGACATGAGCGATAACGGGCCTGAGTTTTTGGAATCCTATGTTCGAAGGATGCATATACCGTCCCTCAACACCTTCCACTCTTTTCAGATGAAAAGACGAGCGATCCAAATGTTCTTCTTCCGTAAATAAAACATTATCCGTATCGGTATAACAATACACTTTATATCTACCGGGATACAACCTGAAACTGAACAAGCCTGCCCCCATCCGGGGATCATCGTCTCCCGCAACCGCATACCGCGAACTCACCAATTCTCCCGATTCGTCATAAACCATTACCCGGCAATTGCCGACTGTTCTGTTGAGGATTTCGGGAACAAATACCTGGTAATTCGTTTCGTCGACAAAATAATCGTATGTACACGAAGCGAGCAATAAGACTATACCGGTAAACAACACAATGAGAATTCTGTTTTTTCTCATGTTCTTAGTTTTATATCTATGCGCCTACGAAAATTTTCGTAGGCGCATAGACAAAGTTAAAATTTACAATATCTCGTTAGATTGTACGATATTAGAATCCCAAGCAGTGGGTGTACTAACCTGTATCGTCAAACCACCTTCCACAGTCGGTTGTTCTGGAATAGTAGTTGTACCTCCGGTACGCAAAGTAAGGTTAACCTCACGGATTTGATTCGGAATAAATTTCTCTTTAATTATACCAGACCAATAAACAGTCTTCGGAGTTGTAAGCTTAGTTCCATCTGCCAATACGTGCCCTGTTTTACCCTGGCCGGAAATCACAATAAAATATTGACGATTCACATTTGCATTACCCGTAGCAGAAGCAGTCGAACGGGAGTCATTGGGAAATACTACGATATCTCTCCACATTTTAAAGTTCCCTTCGATAATCTTTTTGGGATTATATCCTTGCGTCGGATCTTGTGTATTAAATACAGTCCCTCCTGAAACAGACAGTATATTATTTACAGTGGAAGTGTTTACAACACCACCATCGTTCCCTGCCAAAATTTTCATCGCATCCGGCAAACGATAAATCAAAATAGATGCATCTTTTGTGAAATCAACACCGTCACTACCTGTACTGTTATTAACTCCTGGATCAGAATCTGCAACATTCAAACGAACACGCATCAATGACACTTCTCTTTTAAGAGCAATTGGACCGACTGTTGTCGTATTTCCTGCTGAAATATTCACACCCGTAGCATAACCCATAAAAATTGAGGCGGGTTCCTTATAGGCAGTCTTTCCGGATAAGGAAACAAAAGAGGGAAAATTCCCGGGTTTATGCTTAATCAACATCTGCGCTGCATCTTTTTGACGAACGTTAAAATTACCCCATTCTACAGAACCAGTGATTCCCTGCAAAAAAGTTTGAACATTTTCCGTAGATTGCTTTGCATTTGCAACAACAGCCACCGTATAATTATTCCCCACCGGTATACTGGTATATGTTTTAGTCAACACACTTCCGGGAGAACCTGGTGCAAAAACATCCGAAAAAATCACTTTCTTTGCAGAATTATAAATCAATATCTGCATTTGCTTAATTTTAGCCCAAGATGTCTCGGGAATAGCCGTAGATTTAGCTGGAGCTTTTGTTCCCGCCGTTTCTTCAAAAGCGAATTTTACCGTAAATTCTCCTTTTACCCCGCTATCGGGTTCTTGATCGTTTTTACGATCCGAACATGAAGATATAGCCAATACTGTCAGCAATGACCATAAAAAAAGAAATCTCTGTTTCATGAAAATTAATTTTAGTTACTAAATTTATGGCGAATTTTCATTCAGCCCGGTTAAAAAAATTATTTATAATTCTGTTTCCATTTATCTTCGAAATACACTTTTTACATTAAATCTATTTTACGCTCCATAAATATATCCTGAATCGAAAATAAAAATATCCGAAATAAAAATAAGTATTCGACCTGCCGTAATCTCGTTAAAGAACAACTCCGTCCCCCTATCGACAACACTACCCTGAACCTTCTTCAATCACGTACCCGCATTCACGGTGTAAAATTAAACATATAAATCGATACACACAAGATTTTTAGAAAAAATTTGTACATTCATCGAAAAAAACAAATATTTTTCGAAAACACAATCAGGCCTCCCCCTGGTTTCCCCCTCCCATTTCGAACGGAAAAAAGGTTTGTTGTTTTTCTTCCGGAAGATTTATTTTCCCGTTCATTTGCTCAAACCTGCGCACATTATCCTGCAGGGCCATCAACAACCGTTTGGCATGTTCGGGCGTCAATATGATACGACTTTTTACATTAGCCTTGGGAAGACCGGGCATAATCCTTACGAAATCCAATACGAATTCGGAAGTGGAATGCGTGATTATCGCTAAATTGGCATAGGTTCCCTGAGCAATATCCCCATCCAATTCTATATCCAATTGTTGTTTATCTTCTTCCATAATTATCTTATTATCCGACAAAAACACCCTTTTGCCATTAAAATAAAAATGCCGTCCCGCACAAATATTCCCGTCTTCGGGGGGCGGCATTCTCCATTCACTACTTATTCTTAGACTTTGTTATTTTAGTCAAATCCTCTCTGGATCCTACAATAATATCGGTAAACTCTTTCATCCCGGTACCTACGGGTATCAAATGGCCGCATATCACATTCTCCTTTAATCCGTCGAGATAATCCACGCTACCGGATATGGCAGCCTCATTGAGCACCTTCGTCGTTTCCTGGAAAGATGCGGCGGACATAAAACTCGATGTCTGCAAAGCCGAACGGGTTATTCCCTGTAGTACTTGAGCTGAAGTAGCAGGTACGGCATCTCTGGCCGCGACCGTTTTAAGGTCGCGCCGCTTCAATTGGGAGTTGATATCCCTCAACATCCGCGAGGATATTATCTGTCCGGGTTTGACCTTATCCGAATTTCCGGCATCCGTAACAATCTTTTTCCCGTATATATTATCGTTTTCATCCATGAATTCATTTTTGTCGACCACCTGATTTTCAAGGAATTTCGTGTCGCCGGCATCCTGAATGACCACTTTACGCATCATTTGATGAACGATAATTTCAAAATGCTTATCGTTAATCTTCACCCCTTGCATTCTATATACGTCCTGGACTTCATTTACGATATACTCCTGAACCTTAAGAGGACCTTGAATATTCAATATATCGGTAGGAGTAATAGCGCCGTCGGAAAGAGGAGTTCCCGCCCTGACATAATCGTTCTCCTGCACCAATATCTGTTTGGATAAGGATACTAAATATTTTTTTACTTCTCCATCTTTGGAAGTAACGATAATCTCCCGGTTTCCCCGTTTTATTTTCCCGTAATTCACTTCTCCGTCGATTTCGGAAACCACAGCGGGATTGGAAGGATTGCGGGCTTCGAACAATTCGGTAACCCGAGGCAAACCTCCGGTAATATCTCCGGCCTTACCCACAGCTCTCGGTATTTTGGCTATGATGGAACCGGCAATTATCGATTCTCCTTCCTTAATAAAAATATGAGCTCCGACCGGAAGGTTGTAACTCTTTATCGGTTTTTCCCCCTCATCCAAAATATTGATGGCGGGAGCCTTCATCTTGTCTTTAAATTCGGTAATAACTCTATCTCTAAAACCCGTCGTCTCATCCGATTCTTCCTTATAAGTTTCCCCTTCGATCAGGTTTTCGGAAACGGCTTTCCCGGAATACTCCGTTATAATTACGGCATTGAAAGGATCCCATTCGCATATGACATCCCCTTTCTTCACTTCCTGGTGATTTTCGACATATACCCGGGCTCCGTAGGGAATTGCATGGGATAAAAGAATGATATTCGTATTCTTATCGATAATATGCAATTCCGCAAGCCGGCCGACCACGACATCGCATTCCTTCCCGCCTTCGGGTTTATATCTTACGGTACGGTATTCCTCGAATTCCACGTAACCGTCGTATTTAGCCTTAAAGGAGTTCTCGCTGGAAATATTTCCGGCGGTACCTCCCACGTGGAAAGTTCGCAGAGTAAGCTGGGTTCCGGGCTCTCCGATAGACTGTGCGGCAATCGTTCCCACAGCCTCACCTCTTTGTACCATTCTCCCCGTAGCAAGATTCCTTCCGTAACATTTGGCACATACTCCTCTTTTCGCCTCGCATGTCAATACGGAGCGCACTTCTACGCGTTCGATCGGAGAAGCTTCTATGTCTTTAGCCACCTTCTCGTCTATCTCCTCCCCGCTCTTTACCAGCAATTCTCCCGTATTGGGGTGATATATGTCGTGAACGGATACCCGTCCGAGTATACGCTCGTACAACGAAGAAACCACCTCTTCGTCATTTTTTATCGCCGATATGGATATACCTCTTAGTGTTCCGCAATCTTCTTCGGTAATCGTTATATCGTTGGCCACATCCACAAGTCTGCGGGTAAGGTAACCGGCATCCGCCGTTTTAAGAGCCGTATCGGCCAATCCCTTACGTGCACCGTGAGTAGAAATAAAATATTCCAAAATGGACAAACCTTCCTTAAAGTTGGCCAAAATAGGATTCTCGATGATTTGACCGCCCGTAGCTCCCGACTTCTGGGGCTTTGCCATCAATCCTCTCATTCCTCCGAGCTGACGTATTTGCTCCCGGGAACCGCGAGCCCCGGAATCGAGCATCATGTATATGGAGTTGAATCCCTGATCATCCTCGGCCAATTGTTTCATCAGCGTCGTAGTCAGTTTGGCATTGATATGGGTCCATATATCGATAATCTGATTATAACGCTCGTTATTGGTAATAAAACCCATATTATAATTAGCCATTACCTCTTCCACCTGAGCATATCCGTCTTTTAACAAATCGTCTTTCTCCTCGGGGACTATCACATCCGCCAGATTGAAAGAAAGTCCTCCTTCGAATGCCATCCTATAACCCAAGTCCTTGATATCGTCGAGGAATTTTGCCGTAACATCCACTCCGCATTTTATGTATATATCCCCGATAATATCCCTCAAAGCTTTTTTGGTGATAAGGGTATTTATAAAACCGAAATCCCGGGGCGTAAACTGATTCAATACGACCCGTCCGACGGTAGTCTTAATCATGCGTTTCACATGATTTCCCTTCTCGTCCACATCATCCAATTTGGCTTCGATTTCCGCATGAAGATCCACCGCTCCTTCGTTGAGGGCAATAATCACTTCCTGTGCGGAATAAAAACGAAGACCTTCGCCTTTCACGCCTTTACGGGGTTTGGTAATATAATACAAACCCAAAACCATATCCTGGGAGGGGACTGTAATCGGAGCTCCGTTGGCCGGATTCAATATATTATGGGAACACAACATCAATATTTGAGCTTCCAGAATAGCTTCGTTGCTAAGCGGAAGGTGTACGGCCATTTGGTCTCCGTCGAAATCTGCGTTAAAACCGGTACAAGCCAAAGGATGTAACTGTATGGCCTTGCCTTCTATGAGTTTGGGCTGGAAAGCCTGTATACCCAAACGGTGAAGTGTCGGAGCACGGTTCAACAATACGGGATGTCCTTTCAATACGTTTTCCAAAATATCCCATACGACCGGATCTCTTCTGTCTACGATCTTTTTAGCCGATTTTACGGTTTTTACAATACCTCTTTCTATCAATTTACGAATAATAAAAGGCATATAGAGTTCTGCAGCCATATCCTTGGGAAGTCCGCACTCGTGCATCCTCAAATTAGGACCTACTACGATAACGGAACGTGCCGAGTAATCCACACGTTTCCCCAAAAGATTCTGCCGGAAACGTCCCTGTTTCCCTTTCAAACTGTCGGACAAGGATTTCAGGGGACGGTTATTCTCTATTTTAACGGCATTGGCCTTTCTCGAATTATCGAACAGGGAATCCACCGCTTCCTGGAGCATACGCTTCTCATTCCTCAAAATCACATCCGGCGCTTTGATTTCGATCAACCGTTTCAAACGATTGTTGCGAATAATCACCCTCCGGTATAAATCATTCAAATCGGAAGTTGCAAAACGTCCTCCGTCCAAAGGTACCAAAGGACGGAGCTCCGGAGGAATCACGGACAAAACTTTTACTATCATCCATTCCGGCTTATTCACCGCCTTGGATGCCCTGAAAGATTCCACCACCTGTAATCTCTTAAGAGCTTCGTTTTTACGCTGTTGAGATGTTTCCCTGTCAGCTTTGTTACGCAACTCATAGGAGAGGTCGTCCAAATTCAACCGTTCCAACAACATCTGTATGGCCTCGGCTCCCATTTTCGCAATAAATTTGTTGGGATCGTCATCGTCCAGATATTGATTATCCTGGGGAAGATTTTCTACGATATCCATATATTCTTCTTCCGTAAGGAAACTCATTTTATCCACGGTTTCGGATTTGGCAATACCGGGATTTATTACGATATAACGCTCGTAATAAATAATCATATCCAATTTCTTGGAAGGCAATCCCAACAAATATCCTATCTTATTGGGAAGCGACTTGAAATACCATATATGGGCAACGGGAACGACCAATTGAATATGTCCGGTACGCTCGCGTCTCACTTTTTTCTCGGTTACTTCCACACCGCAACGATCGCAGACAATCCCCTTATAACGTATACGCTTGTATTTTCCGCAATGACACTCATAATCTTTTACGGGTCCGAATATACGTTCGCAAAAAAGTCCGTCCCTTTCCGGTTTATAAGTACGGTAATTCACCGTTTCCGGCTTTAACACCTCGCCGCTCGAGTGCTCCAAAATTTCTTCCGGAGATGCCAAACTAATAGCTATTTTGGTGAAACTTTTCGATTTGGTATTCGTATTATTATCTCTTCTAAATGCCATCGTTCCGAACTAATTATGTAAATTATAAAATATAAAACCGCACATCAGATTAAATTTATTGCAGTGTAACACTAAGCCCCAATCCTCTGAGTTCGTGCAACAACACATTGAACGACTCCGGAATACCGGGCATGGGGAAAGGTTCTCCTTTTACGATATTCTCATAAGTTTTGGTACGCCCGGCCACATCGTCCGATTTAACCGTAAGAATCTCCTGAAGTATATGAGCGGCACCGAATGCTTCCAAAGCCCATACTTCCATTTCTCCGAAACGCTGACCTCCGAATTGGGCCTTACCTCCGAGCGGTTGTTGGGTAATCAGGGAATAGGGGCCTATGGAACGGGCATGCATTTTGTCGTCTATCATATGTCCGAGTTTCAACATATAGATAACACCTACGGTTGCAGGCTGATCGAATCTCTTTCCGGTTCCGCCGTCATAAAGATAGGTAGTCCCGTATTGAGGGATTTTCGCCATTTCCGTATATTTGGTAATATCCTCCAAAGAAGCTCCGTCGAATATGGGAGTTGCAAACTTCATACCGAGTTCCGCTCCGGCCCATCCCAATACGGTTTCGAAAACCTGCCCGAGGTTCATTCGCGAAGGCACGCCCAAGGGGTTCAAACAAATATCCACCGGAGTTCCGTCCGCCAAAAACGGCATGTCCTCTACGCGAACGACCCGGGAAACAATACCCTTATTACCGTGACGTCCGGCCATTTTATCCCCTACCTGCAACTTACGCTTTTTAGCAATATAAACTTTCGCCATCTTAAGTATGCCGTTGGGGAGTTCGTCTCCGACCGTCGCATTGTATTTCTTCCTCTTTATCTGCCCTTCCAATTCCTTATATTTGATATGGTAATTATGCAATAAGGCGGATATGAGATTGTTTCTGTGTTTATCGGACGTCCATTTATACGGATTGACGTCTATCATATTCAAACTCTGAAGCAGTTTGAGAGAGAACTTCGTTCCCTTGGGTACGACTTCTTCATTGAGCGTATTTTTAACCCCCTGAGAGGTTCTTCCGTTGAGGAGTTCGAATAATTTATCCACCAACAAAGAATTCAAATCTCCCACCTGCCGTTCGAAAAGTTCGTCGAGTTCCTGAAGTACGGCCTTCCCTTGGTTCTTATTTTTCCGTCCTACGACTTTGCGTTGGAATAATTTCTTATCGATAACCACTCCGCTAAGCGATTGAGAGGCTTTCAAGGATACGTCTTTCACATCTCCGGCTTTGTCGCCGAATATGGCGCGCAAAAGTTTTTCTTCCGGACTCGGATCCGACTCTCCCTTGGGAGTTATCTTACCAATCAATATATCGCCGGGAGATACGCGGGCTCCGATACGGATGATTCCGTTTTCATCCAAATTGCTGGTAGCGTCTTCGCTCACATTGGGTATATCTGCCGTAAATTCTTCCGCACCTCTTTTGGTTTCCCGCACTTCCATAGAATATTCGTCCACGTGGACGGAGGTAAGCACGTCATCCCGTACGATACGTTCCGATACCACTATGGCATCCTCGTAATTATACCCTTTCCAAGGCATAAACGCCACCTTAAGATTGCATCCTAAAGCCAACTCGCCCTTATTGGACGAATATCCTTCGGTAAGTATGTCTCCGGCTTTCACCCTTTGTCCCTTCATTACCACGGGTCTAAGAGTGATGGTCGTACTTTGGTTGGTGCGCTGATATTTCGGCAATATATATTCTTTTACATCGCCGTCGAAACTTACAAAACGTTCCTCTTCCGTCCTGTCCAAACGCAGAAGAATACGTTCTCCGTCGACAAAGTCGATGACTCCGTCTCCGTCGGCTACAATTTGCGTACGAGAATCTCTTATCAAACTTGCCTCCAATCCCGTCCCGACGATAGGCGATTCCGGTTTTATGATAGGCACCGCCTGGCGCATCATATTGGCACCCATAAGGGCACGGTTGGCATCGTCATGCTCCAGAAAGGGAATGAGGGAGGCCGCAATCGATGCAATTTGATTGGGGGCCACGTCCATCATATCCACATTCTCCACGTCTACTACCGGGAAATCCCCGTCTTTACGCGCTTTTGCCCTCGAATTAACAAAACTACCGTCCTCATTCAAACGGGCATTTGCCTGAGCGATTACTAATCCTTCCTCTTCTTCTGCGGAAAGATAGCAAACTCCTTCCCGAGAAAGGTCTACCTTCTTATCCTTCACCTTCCTGTAAGGAGTTTCGATAAATCCGAGTTCGTTGATTTTGGCATATACGCATAAAGAGGAGATCAATCCGATATTCGGACCTTCCGGCGTTTCTATCGGACATAAGCGTCCGTAATGGGTATAATGCACGTCCCGGACTTCGAATCCCGCCCGTTCTCTCGACAATCCTCCGGGGCCCAAAGCCGACATCCTCCGCTTATGCGTGATTCCCGCAAGCGGATTGGTTTGATCCATGAATTGGGAGAGGGCATTGGTTCCGAAAAAGGAATTGATTACCGACGACAATATCTTGGAATTTATCAAATCAATGGGAGTAAACACTTCATTATCCCGCACATTCATACGTTCCCGTATGGTACGCGCCATACGGGCCAAACCTACACCGAACTGATTATATAATTGTTCGCCTACGGTACGTACCCGTCTGTTGCTGAGATGATCGATATCGTCCACATCGGTACGTGCATTCAACAGGCGAATTAAATATTTTATAATTTCAACGATATCTTCTTTTGTAAGCACACGTATGGAAGGGTCCGTATCCAAACTGAGCTTTTTATTCAACTTATAACGTCCTACATCTCCGAGATCATAACGTTTGTCCGAAAAGAAGAGTTTCTCGATAACATCCCTCGCAGTAGGCTCGTCGGGCGGCTCCGAACCGCGCAGCTGCCTGTATATATAAACTACGGCTTCTTTTTCCGAGTTACAGGGATCTTTCTCGAGCGTATTAAAGATAATCGCATAATCGGATAAATTCTGATTTTCCTTATGCAGCAATATCGTTTTTGCACCCGATTCCAAAATCATGTCGATATGCTCCTGTTCCAAAACGGTTTCTCTATCGACAATAATATCGTTACGTTCGATGGATACCACCTCTCCCGTATCTTCGTCTACAAAATCCTCAACCCATGTCTTCAAAACCCGGGCGGCAAGTCTTCTTCCCAATACTTTTTTAAGACCGGCTTTAGACACACTCACTTCGTCGGCCAAGCCGAACAACTCCAATATGACCTTATCCGTTTCGAATCCGATTGCTCTCAATAATGTCGTAACCGGCAATTTCTTTTTACGATCGATATAAGCATACATCACCGTATTGATGTCGGTTGCAAACTCTATCCACGAACCTTTAAAGGGAATTACCCTTGCGGAATAAAGTTTGGTTCCGTTGGCATGAAGACTTTGACCGAAAAATACGCCGGGAGAACGATGCAATTGGGAAACGATAACACGTTCCGCTCCGTTGATGACGAAAGTTCCCATATCCGTCATATAGGGCACATTCCCCAAATAAACATCTTCTACTACCGTGTCGAAATCTTCATGTTCGGGGTCCGTACAATAAAGCTTCAATTTGGCTTTAAGCGGAGCCCCATATGTAAGACCTTGCTCCAAACACTCTTTAATCGTATATCTGGGCGGGTCTATAAAATAGTCTATAAATTCAAGGACAAAATTATTACGTGTATCTGTTATAGGAAAGTTTTCATTAAAAACGGCATAAAGCCCTTCGTTTTTTCTGTTCTCCGAAGTTGAACCCAATTGGAAAAAGTCT
>JBGZEX010000034.1:0-22192 GCA_041846495.1 Marinifilaceae bacterium | reverse complement strand
TCTTTCTTTTGACAAACATAGTTAAAAAACCTTTTGCGTACCCCAAAACAAGGGTATGCAAAGATACAAAATATTGTTTATCAATCAATTACAAAACGAGTATTTTTGAGTGACGAAGTCAGGAGATATGTAAAAAAATATAATATTCGAAGTTTTGCAGTTTTTTTGCCGTATGTCTTTCAGCGCCGGATACGGAATCGGGCGGCAAGCGCAGAGCGATGCCGACGTGTGTCGTTCAATTGCGACAATACCCCTGTTTTATCTCTTTTGCCGGCGCTGTTTTTGTTGCTGCATGCGTTGCATTTCTTCCAAGCGTTTCTGGAATTTGGATTTCTTTACCGGTTTGCTTTTCGCCAATTCTATTTTTTGCAGGAGTTTTTCATCGTCTACGAATTTTCTTATAATCCATGTCTGGAAAATGGTTATAAGGGTGGCGATGAGGTAATAATAACTCAAGGCGGCGGAATAGCTGTTGAAGATGAATAAAAACATTACCGGCATGATATACATCATCATCTGCATGCTTTTCATCTGGTCGTTTTGCGGCTGGTTTTTATTGTTCATCCTCATGTACACGATGTTTACCACCGTCATCAACAGACAGAACAGACTGACATGGCTTCCGTATCCCGGTATTCTGAAGGGAAGGTTGAGAATGGAGTCGTAAGACGCCAAGTCTTCCGCCCACAGAAAACTCTGCTGGCGCAATTCTATGGCTCCCGGGAAGAAATAGAACATGGAAATCAGTATGGGGAATTGCAGCAGCATCGGCAGGCATCCTCCCATGGGGTTTACTCCCGCCCGTTTATAGAGTTCCATCGTGGCCTTTTGTTTTTCCAAAGCCTGCTCTTTCGAATACTTCTTGTTTATCTCATCTATTTGGGGTTTGAGCACCCTCATTTTGGCCTGGGATATATAGGACTTGAAAGTGAGGGGGAATATCACTATTTTGATAATGAGGGTGAGGAGCAATATGATGATGCCGTAGTTGAAAGGCGTATTCCTTTTCAGGAAATGGAATATCGGGATGATGATGTATTTGCTGATCCATGAAATCCAGTTCCATCCCAAATTCAGAAGTCCCGGCAAATCGATGTCTTTCCCGTAGGTATTGAGTACGTCGTAGGCATTGGGGCCGAAAAAGAACTTCATCCGGTATTCCTCTTCCGCTTCTCCGTTATATGCGAGGGGGATAGTGGTTTCCACTTCTTTCAAAAGGTCCTCGTCGGGGAGTGCTTTCGAATGGATTTCCACATCGTTGAAACTGTCTTCGGCAATGAGTACGGAGGAGAAAAACTGTTGTTTGAAAGCCACCCATTTCACTTTGGTTTGGAGTTTTTCGGTTTTGTCTCCGTCGGATACGATGCGGTTGACATCGTTTCCGTAGAAGTTATAGTAGATTCCCGTATATCGGTTTTCGAATTCCTTGCTTTTTTCTAATTTAGCCAGCGTATTGCCCCAATACATGGTGAGGAATGAGGACTGGGCGGATATGATATCCCGGAGATTGTGCGCCTTTATCGAAAAATCGACCGTATAGGAATTTTTTGCAAGGCTATAGGAGAATTCGAGATAGGCGTCCTCTTCCGCATAGAGACGCATGGACAGGACTTGGGAGTCGCCGTTTATCGTTTTAACCCCTTTGAAGATAAGGTCTTCGGTTTTTATTTCCCGGTTCTTGGCGTAAAAATTCAGGCCGAAACGGTGGAAATCCTTTTGCATCAGCATAAGGGGAAGGGAGTCGAAGGTGCGGTATTCCTTCAATTCGAGGGAGACGAGTTTGCCTCCTTTTGTGGAAAATCCGGCCCTGATTTTATCGTTTTCCAAAGTGAGAATAGTTTCGATATGGGAAGAATCCCGGATAAAGACGGCATTTTTTGCCGGTTCACCGGATAAATTGCCGGATGGAGCGGAGATACCGGAGCTGTTTTCCCCGTTTTCCGGCATGAATTCCGTTTTTTTTGCATTTTCCACCCTTGCCAAGGAGTCTCTCAACGCTATTTGTCGGAGTTCCTGTTCGGAAGGGCGGGTGAAATAAGAAAATCCGATGAGGATTATAAAAATGAGTACTAATCCGGTGATTGTATTTTTATCCATTGATGTTCTTAATTATTTTAGACATGCTTTTATAAAGGCGGCGAAAATCGGATGGGGAGCGAGTACGGTGCTTTTGTACTCGGGATGGAATTGGGTGCCGACAAACCATTTGTGTCCGGGGATTTCCACGATTTCCACGAGTCCGGTTTCCGGATTCGTCCCGCTCATCATCATTCCGGCTTTTTCGAAAGCCTCCCTGTAATCGTTATTGAATTCGTATCTGTGGCGATGGCGTTCTTCGATCAACTCTTTACCGTAGGCCGCATAGGCCTTGGAATCTTTCTTCAAGGCACAGGCGTATTTCCCGAGGCGCATCGTGCCTCCCATATCGGTGACCTCTTTTTGTTTTTCCATGAGATGAATGACCGGATATTTGGTTTTGGGATTCATTTCCGTGGAGTCGGCTCCTTCAAGCCGGAGGACATTCCGGGCGAATTCGATAACGGCCATCTGCATGCCGAGACATATGCCGAGAAAGGGTATGTCGTTTTCCCTCGCATATGTTATGGACAGCAGTTTCCCGCTTATGCCGCGATTGCCGAATCCGGGGGCTACCAATATCCCGTCGAGGTTTTTGAGCCGGTCCGTATAATTCGTTTCGTCGAGCTCTTCGCTGGATATCCAGCGAATGTTCACCTTGCATTCGTTTACGGCTCCCGCATGGATGAAAGATTCCACTATGGATTTATAGGCATCGTGCAATTCGACGTATTTGCCGACGAGTCCGACTTCTATCTCCCGGTTGTAATTCTGCAGGCGGAATAAAAACTGCCTCCAGCCTTCCAACTTGGGTTCCGTATTTACGGATAAACCGAGTTTTTGCAATACGATGCGGTCCAGTCCTTCTTCGAACATAAGGATGGGCACTTTGTAAATGGTGTCCACATCTATGGACTGGATGACGGCTTCGGGACGTACGTTGCAGAACAAGGCCACTTTTTCCCGAATTTCCCTGTTGATGGGGTGCTCCGTGCGGAGCACCAGGATTTCCGGTTGTACCCCTATTTCCAAAAGGCTTTTGACCGAGTGCTGGGTGGGTTTTGTTTTGAGTTCGCCCGTGGAGGAAAGAAAAGGTACCAGAGTCAGATGAATCAATACGGCATCGTCCCGCAATTCCCATTTCAACTGCCTCACGGCTTCTATGAAAGGGAGAGATTCGATATCGCCTACCGTACCTCCGATTTCGGTTATGACGACATCGTATATTTTTTCTTCGCCCAATTTGAGGATGTTCCGTTTTATTTCGTCGGTTATATGCGGGACGATTTGTACGGTTTTTCCCAAATAATCGCCTTTGCGTTCTTTATTAATGACGTTTTGATAAATACGTCCCGTAGTTATATTATTGGCCTGGGAAGTGGGACATCCGGTGAATCTTTCGTAATGTCCGAGGTCCAAATCCGTTTCCGCCCCGTCGTCCGTCACATAGCATTCCCCGTGTTCGTAAGGGTTGAGCGTACCCGGGTCGATGTTGATGTAAGGGTCTAATTTCTGGTTGGTTACCTTATAGCCGCGGGCCTGCAAAAGCTTGGCTAAGGAGGAGGCGATTATCCCTTTGCCGAGCGAAGAAGCAACACCTCCGGTTACGAATACATATTTTGTCGTCACGGTATTTTTCTGTATAAAATTCGGTAATGGATATTACTCGTTTATCATATCGTTCAGGGTTTTGAGCTTTTCTATCATAAGCGACAACCGCTCCTTGGCTTCGGCTATTTTGGAGTTGAGATTTTTTATCAAAGCCTCCGATTTTTCGGATTCCGCAATGAATCCGATATTGTTTTCCCAAGTTTGGATATCGGTTTCCAATTGGCGGATTTTTCCTGTGAGTCGATCTTTTTCGTTTAAAATCCGGTGGTCGTCTCCGTTTTGCATACTGTCGATTTTAACCTGGAATTTCGCAATATTCTTGTCGAATTCGTTTAAGTCCATCCGGTCGTACAATGCGTTCATCGCCGCATGAAAAGCTTCCTGTATTTCGTCTTTCTTTTTTATGGGTACGAATCCTATTTCGTTCCATCGGCATTGGAAATCCTTGAGTTTTTCGAGGTCGGATTTCTCTTCGCCCGTAAGTACGAATCCTTTTATTTCTTCGAGCAATGCTTCTTTTCTGTGAAGGTTCTTTTCCTGTTCTTCGTTTATATCTTTGAAAAATTCTTCTTTCCGGGCGAAAAATTCGTCGCAGGCCGCTCTGAAACGTTTCCACACCTTATTGGAGTATTTTCTCGGTGCCGGACCTATTTTTTTCCACTCCTGCTGATAGGATATGATACGGCTGGAGGTCCTCTTCCAATCGTCGCTGTCTTTAACGGCCTCCACTTTCTCGCATAATTTTATCTTGAGCTCCAAATTCTTTTCCTGTTCCTGTTCGAATACTTTGTAGAACTCTCGTTTTTTATCGAAAAACCGGTCGCAAATGGCCCGGAACTGTTTGTAGAGTTTATTCCTTTCCTTTTGAGAAACCGTACCCGATTGTTTCCATTCCTGCTGGAGTTCCAATATGTTTTTAGTGGCGGAATTCCATTGGGATACCGAAACATACTCCTTGTCCGTAATTTCTTCGGCTCTTTTGCATATGTCCTGTTTTACCTTGAGATTGTCTTCCTGCTCCCTCTTGAGACCTTCGATAAACTTATGATATTCTTCGTTTATAAGAGTCGTGGCTTTTTTGAAACGTTCCCATACCTCCTCTTTTTGTTCTTTGGGTATGGGGCCTACCTCTTTCCAACGGGCATGCAAGAGTTGAAGTTGGCGGAAAGCATCCCCTATATAAATACCTTCGGAAAGTTTTTCGGCTTCTTCGCATAGGGCGAGTTTGTCCTCCAAATTCCGTTTGAGGTCCAAATCCCGAAGTTCTTTGTTGATTTTTACGTAGTTGTAGAAGTTCTCCACATGGAGATGATAGGTCTCGAGAAGGCCGTTCAGACGGGATTGGGGGACGGGGCCTATTTGCCTCCATTTTTCCTGGATATCCCGGAATTCCTGGAAGGTCTTTTGCAGGGTTTCCTCCTTGAGAATAAGTTGTTTGAGTTCTTCTATCACCTCCAGTTTTTTGGCAAGATTTTCTTCCCGTTTGGCTTCCTGAGCTTTGAGGTATCGGGCTTTTTTATCTTTATATTCCCTATAAAACGTATCGAATGCCTTTCTTACTTCCGGTTTGTATTCTAAAGGTTCGCTTTTTTCCTCTTCGTTTTCGGATCGTTCGGGTTTCTCGGCCTCCTTGAGGAATCGAGCCTTTTCTTCCCGGTATTTTTTCTCGAAAACGGGAGCAATGCCGTCCAACATCGTACGGATTTCCGGAATTTCATGGTCTTTGAGGAGTTGTCCGGCTTTTTCTACGATAGTCTCGGTATCCAATAAGGAAAAATCGATAATGGGAACTTCCGTATTTTTCCCGATATCCTCTTTGACGTCTTCCGATTTTTCGGGAGGAATACCTGCCGGTTTCTCCGGCGAAAGACCTTCCTTTTCAAAAGAGGTTTCAACGGTTTTTTCGGAAGTCATCGAAGTATCGGTGACATTGATTTCTTTTTCGGAATTTAATAAATTTTCTTGCTCCATGACCGACAGGCTGTTAATATTCTCTACTACTGTCTCACAAAAATAATTGATTTTTGCGATAATAACAAATAAGACGGAGGGGAATTAATTTTTTTACCCTTAATCCCGGATATTCCCGTATCAAATATTATATTTGACCTTGGTATTGAAATGTTTTAGCAGATGGGTTTTTATTTTTTGGACGGATTGATGCGGTTTTTGGGACTTATACCCCTGAGAGTTTTATATGTTTTTACGGATATATCCTATTTTATTCTCGTTTATGTGCTGCGTTACCGCAGGAGGGTGATTATGGAGAATCTCGAAGCTTCTTTTCCGGAAATGCCGGATAAGGAGTTGAGGCGTATTGCCCGGAGGTATTACCGGCATATGTGCAACCTCGCTGCCGAGATATGCAGGTTCCGCACGATGTCGGAACGGGAGATAAAACGCCGGTGCAGGATTCTCAATACGGGGGTCGTCCGGGATTTTTGCGATAGGGGAAAGAGCGTAATCTGTCTTTTGGCGCATTACGGCAATTGGGAGTGGTTGAGTTCCATGCCCCTGCATATGGAGGGAATGAAGTTTCTGCCATTGTATAAACCTTTGCGAAATAAGGGTATCGACAGAATGATGTTGAAAATACGCAGCCGTTTCGGAGCGGAGCCTCTTCCTAAAAATCGAGTGTTGAGGGTGATGGCAAGACATATATCCGCCGGTAACGTATTTATCGGAGGATTTATTGCGGATCAGCTCCCCCACAGGGAAGGGGCGCATTGGATGGATTTTTTGAACAGAGATACTCCCGTATTTATAGGAGCGGAAAAAATTGCGGATAAATTTTCTCTTCCCGTAGTCGTATTGACGATGGAGAGAGTGAAGAGAGGATATTATACGGCGGAGTTTTTACCTTTGAAAAGGGAAGGAGAGAAAAAAGCTCCGGGGGAGATTACCGAAACTTATATGCGGATGCTCGAAGCCCGGATACGGGAAAATCCCGAATACTGGCTGTGGTCGCATAAACGTTGGAAATACGGAAGAGAATGATACGTTTAAAGACACCGGTGGCCGTAATCGTTTTGAATTGGAACGGACTCGGTCTGTTGAAAGAGTTTTTGCCCTCGGTGGTGAAAAACACCAATCCGGATTTGGGTTCCGTTATCGTAGCCGACAATGCTTCCGGGGACGGTTCCCCGGAGTTCTTAAGACGGGAATATCCGGATTTGGAGGTATTGAGTTTCGATGAGAATTACGGTTATGCCGAAGGTTACAATAAAGCGATAGCGGCCGTAGAATCCGAATATGCGGTTTTGTTGAATTCGGACGTGGCCGTGGCTCCCGGATGGTTGGAGCCTTTATACGCCGCACTCGAAGCGGATAAGGGCTTGGTTGCCGTTCAGCCCAAAATCAGAAGTTATGCGGATAAGGGAAGATTCGAATATGCGGGAGCTTGCGGAGGATTTATAGACTGTTTGGGTTTCCCTTTTTGCCGGGGGCGTATATTGGGATATACGGAAGCCGACGAAGGTCAGTACGAATCCGAGACGGAAGTTTTTTGGTGCAGCGGGGCGGCCTTATGCATAAGGCGAGATGTTTATATCAAAGCCGGGGGGTTGGATAAGGCTTTTTTCGCTCATATGGAAGAGATAGATTTGTGCTGGAGAATTCGTAATTCGGGCGGTCGTCTCAAAGTTATTCCCTCTTCCGTGGTTTATCATCTCGGGGGAGGTTCTCTGCCCATGCATCATCCCCGGAAACTGTTTTTCAATTACAGGAACAATCTTTTGATGCTGTACAAAAACCTTTCTCCCCGCGAGCGGAAGAAGGTGATGCGTATCCGCCGGTTCGTCGATTTTTGTTCGGCTCTCGTATTTTTGTGTTCCGGGCAATGGGCGAATTTCAAGGCGGTTTTTGCAGCCTACCGTTCCTACCGGAAAATGCGTTCCGCTTATACGCCTTTCGGAACGGCGGGAGGGAAGGATGCCTGCATATATAGACGCAGCATACTTTTCGATTATTATGTGGGCCGTCGTCGCAAGTTTTCCGATTTGAAGAGATAAATCCGATTAATCTGGACAATCGCTCCCCGAAGGGCAATCCGGATATATGCGT
This sequence comes from Marinifilaceae bacterium, assembly GCA_041846495.1. Lineage (GTDB taxonomy): Bacteria > Bacteroidota > Bacteroidia > Bacteroidales > Marinifilaceae > JBGZEX01. Next base: position 14,443 of record JBGZEX010000034.1, on the reverse strand, counting down.
GTGAAAGAATTTTTATGGAAATTACGGATATAAATGTCGTAGAATCATTGAAAAAGCATGATATGGAGATATTTCGCTCCATTTATGAGCGTTATTTCCGGAAGTTGTGTCTATTTGCCGAAAGCTATCTGTACGACGAAGAAGAGGCGAGGGATTTGGTGCAGGATTTGTTCTTTTATATCTGGTCCCATGCGGCGTCGTTAAAAATTACCGTCTCTTTGAAAGCTTATTTGTTTGCGGCCGTCCGCAATCGTTGTTTAAATGTATTGCGGGAACGGAAAATCAAGGATGAGGGGAACGACAAACTTTTTGAAGCCATGCTTTTTTCGGGAGCACACGATATCGCTATCGATGAAAATACGGAATTCCGCTTGAAAGAAGCTTTGAATTCTTTGCCCGCCAAATGCCGTGAGATTATTCTGTTGAAAATTCTTGACGAAAAGAAAAACAAAGAAATTGCCCTTCTTCTCGATATTGCCGAAACTACCGTAAAAACTCAGGTGCAACGCGCTTATCGGATGCTGCGGGAAAAGATGATACCCGTTTCTTTGTTTATTTACTGGCTTTGTACGAAGGGATAAAATCCGAAGTCGTATTAAATGAAATTCCGTTCTTGTACTCCGTTTTCGGTTTTTTCGTGTCTTAGGTATAAACGATAGAGACGAAAGTATGAAAACGTATACGGATTGGAGTATTATTTTACGGCATTTGTTGGGACAGGCTACGGAGGAAGAGAATCGGGAGGTGGAGCGATGGTTGAATGAGGATGAGCGAAATAGGGAGTATTACCGTAAAGCCGGGCGTTATTTCGACACGTATTATTCGGGAGATGAGATTCGGGAGATCGATACGGAAGCTGCGTGGACGGAATTCGTCGCTTATACGGAGAAGTTTTCGGTTCGCATCTTATGGTCTAAAGTTCGGTTTTATGCGGCGCTTGCAATATTGATTATCGGTATGGGGGTGGCGTATCGTATGCATAAACGCAGCTCCGGCTCGCGGGAATTCGTTGCGAATGTCGTGCCGATAGAGCCGGGGAAAACGAAAGCCGTATTGGTTTTTCATTCGGGCGATTTGATTGAGTTGGGCGAAACTTCCGTGTTTGAAGATATTGTCAAAGAACATGCAAAAGGGGAAGCGGGTGGCGGTTGCAACAGGGTGGTCGTACCTCGGGGAGGAGAATACGGTCTCGTTCTGGAAGACGGTACGACGGTGAAACTCAATGCCGATTCGGAGCTGGAGTTCCCCGAAACTTTCGGAGCCGGGGAGAGGCGGGTGCATTTGAAGGGCGAAGCTATGTTCAAAGTGGCGGAAAATGCCGCCCGGCCTTTTGTCGTGGAAACGGAGGGCGGAGAAGTGCGGGTGTTGGGGACCGAATTCAATTTGAATGCTTATCCCGAGGATGAGTGCGTGCAGACTACTTTGGTCCGGGGGAAGGTCGCTTTTAAGGGAGAGGGAACAAACGATGCCGTAGTCATTTCTTCCGGAGAACAACTCGTATACAATAAAAAAGCCGGAGAAGTCAGTGTTGCGAAAGTGGATACGCATATATACACCGCCTGGACGGAAGGGAAATGGATTATCGAGGGAGAGCGGTTGGAGAATATAATGACTCAGTTGTCGCGCTGGTACGGAGTTACCGTATCTTACAGGGAACAGGAGTTGAAAGATTTGATTTTTACGGGAGATTTGGAGAGATATGAAAATTGCGAGGTCGTCTTGAATATGATTTCAATGACGACTAAGGTCGTATTCGAAATAAAAGATAAATCCGTGATAGTGAAAAAGAGATGAGTGTCGGGAACGATTATGCGTTTGCCGATACATGAAATATCGACTTATTATTTTTAACCTAATGGAATGGATGTATGGATAAAATCGAAACGAGCGACTGCCGGCATAAATGCTCGGGAGTCGGGAAAGGATTTTTAATTCTGGAATCGATCTGCTTTTTTATGTTTGTATCGATTTTTCAGATTTCGGCGGAAACCTATTTGCAGCAGAAGGTAACGTTGAATGTCGAAAATGCGACGATGTTGGATGTGATTCGGGAATTGCGGAAACAGACGGGGTATAAATTCTTTTTCAATCATAATGAATTGAAAAAGATAAAGGACGTATCCGCAAAATTTAAAAATGCGGATATAAAGGATGTTTTAAATGCCGTTTTGGCGGGAGGCGATTTGGTCTACCGGGAAGAAAAGGGGGTGATAGTTATCGTTCCCGCTAAGACGGATGAGGGGGGAAAAACCGTCCGTATCGAAGGTTCGGTTACGGATAAAAACCGCAGGCCTTTGGCGGGAGTTACCGTCCGGGTGAAGGAAATTCCGGTCGGGACATCTACGGATGCCGCAGGACATTATAAACTCGTAATTCCCGATGCACCGAAGAAATTTTCGATTGTTTTTTCGTGTGTGGGCATGATAACGAAAGAGATGCCTTATGTGGGAAAAGATACGATGAATGCCATGCTGGAAGAGGATGTGGAGGTCTTGGAAGACGTGGTGGTAACCGGGATATTCGAGAGGAAAAAAGAAAGTTTTACGGGGGCGGCTACCGTAATCAAAAAGGAGGAATTAATGCGTCACGGCAGCAGGAATCTGTTGGAGACATTGAAAAATATGGATCCGGCTTTTAAGATTGTGGAGAATATGGATTTGGGTTCCGACCCCAATGTTATGCCGGAGATTCAGATGCGCGGACAGCAGTCCATACCCAATATCAAGGGTACGTACAAGGGAAATCCGAATCAGCCTTTATTTATTTTGGACGGGTTCGAGGCCGATATTACCGTCGTTTTCGATTTGGATATGAATAGAGTGGAAACGATCGTTCTGTTGAAGGATGCCGCTGCCAAGGCCATATACGGAGCGCGGGCGGCCAATGGAGTGGTCGTCATAGAAACCCGCAGGCCTGTGTCCGGGAAGTTGAAAATCTCCTATAGAGGAGACTTGAATTTGACGCTACCCGATCTTACCGGTTATAATCTCTGCGATGCCCGGGAAAAATATGAGGTGGATAAGGCGCATGGGCTTTATTCGGATCCCTGGTTTTGGGAACGGTATCTGAACAATATAAAAGCGGATATAGAACGCGGCGTGAATACCGACTGGCTGGCACAGCCTTTGACTACGGGGGTAGGACATCGTCATTCTTTATATATGGAAGGGGGAGATGAGAGCGTACGCTATGGCGTGGATCTGCTCTACAACGATGTTCGAGGCGTGATGAAGAATTCCGGCCGGGAGACCTTTACCGGAGGATTCACTCTTTCGTATCGTTATAAAAAATTGTTGTTCCGCAATCGATTCGGCGTAACGTTGAATCGTGCGGACGATTCTCCCTACGGCTCTTTTTACGAATATGCGGAATTGAATCCCTATTGGAGTCCCTATGACGGGAACGGGGAATTGAAAAAGATCGCCGGCTCTACCGGAGGGGGAGGATTGGTGGGCGTCGTAAGGGGAAATCCTTTGTGGAATGCCCGTATCGGGACGAAAAATTTCGGTAAATACACGGGTTTGAACAATAATTTTTATATCGAATGGCAGTTGCTGCCTTTCTTGAAATTGACGGGGCGTTTGGGAATGTCGAAAACTCAAAGCGGGCGGGAAGATTTCTATCCTGCGGCTCATACGAAGTTCATAGGTTATCCGGAGGAGCGTTTTTTCGAAAAAGGAACTTATGATAAGGGGGAAGGCGAGAGCTCATCCGTACGTGCCGACCTGACGGCGAATTATTCGCTTTTGACGGAGAAACACCAATTGTTCTTGAATGCCGGTTATACGATACAGCAGGAGCGTTCCGAAGATGTGAGTTTTTCGGTTATGGGATTCCCTAACGACCGGTTCGGTTTTATCGGTGCGGGGAAAGCCTATAATGGGGATAAACCCTTGCCCGGAACGAAAACGATCAGCAGGGAGTTGGGGATATTGTCGATGTTGAATTATTCTTACGACGATCGTTATTTGTTCGATCTTTCCTACCGTCTCAATGCTTCTTCCCGTTTCGGCAAAGACAAGCGTTGGGGGAGATTCTGGTCTGCCGGCATCGGTTGGAATTTGCACAAAGAAGCTTTTTTGGAAAATGCCGATTGGTTGACACAATTTAAGATGCGTATGTCCGTGGGTTATACGGGAGCCCAGAATTTTAATCCCTATCAGGCATTGGCGATGTTTTCCTATTATCAAACACAGGCTTATGACAATTGGATAGGCTCTTATCTCATGGGCTTGCCGAATAAGGATTTGAAATGGCAAAAGACCGGAGATTACAACTTCGGTTTCGATTTGAATTTATTCGGCCGGATGAGTATATCTTACGATTATTATATTCAGAATACCGAAGACCAGTTGTTGGCATTGACCATTCCGCCTTCTATGGGATTCCTCACCCGTATGGAAAATTTGGGGAGCACCGAAAATAAGGGTATGGAATTGAAAATGAATCTGCATCTGTTGCTCGATACTCGGAGGGACTGCTATGTGAGCACCTTTTTTTCGATTGCCGGCAATTCCAATAAGTTGAAGAAGATATCCGATGTGTTGAGAAACCATAACGATACGGCGGATGAGAATATATTGAACGGGAAATCGAATAAACCTCAGATCCGTTTTATCGAAGGTCAATCGATGAATTCCATATGGGCCGTACGTTCTTTGGGCATAGATCCCGTTACGGGAGAGGAGGTATTCCTGACCCGAGACGGAAGAACGATCATGGAATGGAGGGCTGAAGATCAAGTCGTTTGCGGAGATACGAGACCGAAATGTATGGGTAATTTCGGATTGAATGCGGATTATAAAGGGTTCTCGTTGAGTCTTTCGTTTTATTATCGATTCGGCGGACAGATTTACAATCAAACCTTGGTCGACAGGGTCGAAAATGCTTATGTCGGTTTGAATGTCGACAGGAGAATATACGATTCGGTATGGAAAAAACCCGGGGATAAAGTCCGTTTTTCATACACTCCCTATAAAAAGACCAAGCCCAGTTCCCGTTTTGTACAGGATTTGAATGAAGTGCGGCTTTCCACCCTGAATATCGGATACGACTTCAAGTATTCTTCCGTTTTGAAGTATTTGAACGTGGAGCGGCTGAAAGTTAATTTTTATATGAACGATGTTTTTAGAGCTTCTACGGTGAGAATCGAACGGGGATTGACCTATCCTTTCGCTCGTACCTGTTCTTTTTCTTTACAGGCAACTTTTTAATAAAATGTAGTGATGAAAATACGAAATAATATTATCGGTTTGTCGTTTTTGATAGTTTTGAGCGTTTCGTGCCGGGAATGGTTGGACGTAAGTCCGGAGACCGAAGTGAAGTACGAGGATTTATTCGCTCATAAAAACGGTTTTAAGGATCAGTTGACGGGAGTATATGTCGCATTGTGTGCGGAGGACCTTTACGGAGCCAATCTCACATTCGGAATGTTGGATGTCCTTGGGCAGCAGTATGTATGGAAGCAGGAGGCGGGGAAATATTATTATTTGCACCGCTTCGAATACGGAAATCCTCAGAGCGACAAAATCCTTAAGAAGGTATGGAGCGCGATGTATAATGCCATTGTCAATGTAAATATTCTTTTGGAAGGAATCGAGGAATTCGGCGATGTCCTTTTGGAGAACGAGAGAAATGTCTATAAGGGGGAGGCCTATGCATTGCGGGCGTTCCTGCATTTCGATCTCTTGCGTTTGTTCGGGAAGAGTTATGCGGCGGGAGCCGGAGAAAAGGCGATACCTTATGTAAAAGATATCTCCAAGCGGGTTACTCCGGTGTCGACCGTAGCCGAAGTCGTCGATAAGGTGATAGGAGATTTGGAAAAGGCCGCCGTGTTGCTGGAGAACGACCCGGTAAGAGAGGAGAACGCCCCTTCGGATTTTTTGGGGAATCGGGTTTTTCATCTTAACTACTATGGGGTCCGTGCCCTACTCGCCAGAGTTTACCTTTATAAGAACGATAAGGGCAATGCCTTGAAAAATGCCCGGGAGGTTATGGAGTCGGGGAAGTTCCCGTGGGTGGAACAGAATAAGGTGTCCACGAATACGCGGGAGGAAAGGGACGGTATATTTAAGACGGAATGTATATTTATGTTGAATAATACGATGCTTAAGAAAACGGTCGACTATTATCTCAAAGAGAGTTCCGCCAATGAGTTGGGGAATCTTCTCGTGATGGACGAGGCCGTTAAGGATGAGATATTCGAAACTTCCCTCTACGGCGGTTTCGATTGGCGATACGGTTATTATTTTGAAAAAATAAATAATTATTATTGGGGGAATACCAAACTTTGGCAATTGTCTCCGGAATATAATAACCGGCAACCTTTGATTCGAATCAGTGAGATGTGGTTGATTGCAGCGGAATGTGCCGCTACCGGAAAAGAAGCCTTGGAATATTTCAATGTTTTTCGGCGGCATCGCGGATTCGATGCCGGCTATGATCTTAAAGAAGAGGGATTGACGGACGATATATTGAAGATGCATATAGGCAGGGAATATCGTAAAGAGTTTATAGGCGAAGGCCAGTGGTTTTTTTATTGCAAGAGAACGGACCGGGAGGATTTGCCTAACGTAAGCGTACCTTTCAGTAAGGCATATTACGTTTTACCCATACCGGACCAGGAAATGGAATACGGAAATAGAAATTAAAAAGATAAGATATGAAACGATTCAACGGCATATGCGGAATCCTGTTGCTGTTTCCGCTTATATTCGAAAGTTGCAAACAGGACAGATATTTGGAATACGATCCCGGCTATACTTCTTTACGTTTTATTTACGACTTCCGCGGGAAGGATAGCCTCGTTTATTCGTTTATGTTGCATCCGGGTGTGAGTGAGGATGTTGTGGAAATACCTTTCAGGTTGATCGGGATGCGGACTCCCCTCGAGCGGAAGATTGGAATCCGAATTATACGGGAGAAAACCACGGCAAAGGAGAATCGGGATTTTGTGATAGAAGAAGGCCGGCTTCGGGCCGATTCCATTCATGGGAAATTAAGGGTGAGGCTTAAGAGGACGCCGGCTTTGAATACCGGGGATTTGGTCATAGGCCTCTGTCTGGATGCCAATGAATATTTTGCGGCTCCTCCTTTTGATGAGGCGACATACCGGATTATTGTGACGAATCGTTTGACTCAACCTACGGGATGGCCTTTCAATGAATACAGCCGGGTAAAACATGAATTTGTGATTAAAGTTACCGGAATCGGTACGGGATACGAGAAATGGTCGGGACAGGAAAAAGTCTATTGGACCGGAGTTTTGAATAAGGCTTTGTATAACTATAATAAAGAGCATCCGGGAGCTCCGCTTACGGACGAAAACGGACTTCAAGTGACATTTTAAGTGAAAATCATTAAAATATATCTTATGATAAAAAATATGAATATCCGGTCGGCGGTTTGCTTTTTGCTGACCCTGTCCGGTTGTTACAGAGATAAGGGAAATTACGATTACATACATCTTCCGGACATAAAGATAGAAGCGGAGGATGTGGTGTATGCCACTCAGTTCGATACGTTGAAACTTCCGGTAACCGTAAATTGGGATAATGCATACGAGGGCGAATACGAGTTCGATTGGCGGATCTGGTCGAATGAAGTCGGAGGCAACCGGCATCGGAAAAATATCGCCTCCACCAAAGATTTGACCTATGTGGTAAAGGAGATTCCGGGTTCTTATTCCTTAGTCCTCACATGCCGCAATAAAAGGACGGAAGTGAATACGTATAAGCATATGACTCTTGCCGTGCAGGGAAGTATTACCGAAGGTTGGTTGGTACTCCGGGAAAAAGACGGAGAAACGGATTTCGACTTGATTATGACTCCTTTTATTTCGCAACGCACGGAAAAAGATAAAATCCTGTACGGCCTTTACGAATCGGTGAACGGGGAAAAATTGGCGGGGAAAGGGATAAAGATAAAAAATTACTTCGCTTTGGGGCGTTATCAATACGTTACCGTGTTGACGGATCGGGGAGGCGTGCGTTTGTCCGCCGTTACGATGCAGAAGACATTCGATATTGCGACATTGATGCTGGACCGGAAACCGCTGAAGCCCGAAAATTATTTTTTCTTCGATTATTACTGGTGCTTAGGAAGAGGGAATGAAATATTGATTTCCGACGGACGTTATTATATAAATGCGCTTTTAGGGGACGGGTTTACCGAACCGATTCTAACGAATGGCGAAACCTATAAGGCCTCTCCTTACGGTCCCCGCCGGCTATGGACATTTGCCGGCATGATTTACGATGAGGCCAAGGGGCGCTTTCTGGGTATCGACCGGAATATGGTGGCACACCGACTTTCCGAAGCCGACGGCCGCCTCTTCGATTGGAATAATATGCACGGCAGTCTCCTTTATATGGAGGTCGGTTTTAAAAATTACGACTATGCTTTGATCGAAGACTGGAATACCCGTAAGAAAACGCTGTATGTATTGAACTTCGATAAAAAGAAGGATTTCGATGTGGCCATGTATCCGGCGGATAATTGTCCGGAATTGGATAAGGCGGTGTGTTATGCCGCCGGCATGCGGGGAAATGTTTTCTTTTATGCTACGGAAAAGAATATCTACCTCTACGATTATGCCGGTACCAATACGGGAAAGAAAGTTTATACATTGGCCTCTGAATCGGAGAAGATTACCGGGATGAAGATATTGAAACCCTGTGTGGACCGTTTTATAAAAAGTCATCCCTACGATAATAAGGTGCTCGTGTTTTCTACCTATGATGAGATAAAGAAGGAAGGGAAGGTGTATATGTATTATTTTAATGAAAGCAACGGAGCGCTCGATATTTCTTCGGAAAAAGTGTTCGGCGGTTTCGGGAAAATATCGGATATGGAATATAATTTTGCAAAATACGGCTCCTGAGCGGGAGCCGCATTATTTTGCCTTTTCCGGTTTCCGGGGAGGCGAAACGGGATTAGCCGGCCGTTATGATGATGAATTCTTCGGGGTTTAAATGTCTTTGGGCAATGGATAGGAGCATTTCCGGGGTTTGAGCATGAATATCCCGGATTATGCCTTCGAAATACCGGTTGTCGAGACCGAAAGCAAGTTTTTCGGCAAAGGTGTCGGATTGAGCGAAAATTCCGTCCGTTTCCCGTAATATTTCCCCGTGCATATAGGTTTTCACCATCTCCAACTCCCTTTCGCCTACGGGCTCTTTCCGGAGAATGTCGATTTCTTTGAGAACTTCTTCTACGGCCCTGTCTTTGTATTCGCTGTTTACATCGCTCATAATCACCCAATACGCCGATTGGGGAAGGACGATGTTTGCGGAATGGATGCCGTAGGTATATCCTTTTTCTTCTCTTATGTTCGACATAAGACGGGAACCGAAGTATCCTCCTATCAAGGTGTTCAATACGATGAAACCGGGATAGTCCGGATGGGTGAGGGAGAGGCCTTTTTTCCCTATTCTCAAACTGGTTTGCATGGAATTCTTGGTTTCCGTCGCATATCTTCCGGGAACCGAAGGAATTTCCGGGAATTCGGGGAGTTCGCCGGTAGGTGCGCAATAGGAAAAAGAACCGAATATCTCTTCGATGCGGCGAAGAAAATCTTCCTCGATTCTCCCCGACAGTAGGAGGGTAGGAGCTTTGGAGCGGATATGCGAGGTATAAAAGTCCGCTACATCTTTTCCGTTTACCCGCTCGATATCTTCCGGCGTCGTATTATTGGCGTAGGGATGGGTAGGGCCGTATAATTTTTTCCCGAATTCCCTGTGGGCGATGAAGTTGTTTTTTTCGAGTTTCAGCAGGAGTTCCTGTTTCCTGTTTTTCAGGAAAATCTTCATCTCCTCTTCCGGTATGCGGCTCTCCGCAATCATTTCCGCAATGAGGCCGGCTATTGTCCCGGCATGTTTGTACAGGGATACCACACTTAGGGAGGATTGTACGAAACCCGTATACAATCCCATATAAGCTCCGTGGAAATCGAATATTTCCGCTATTTCCCTGCCCGTACGGGAGAATGTCCCTTCGTTGAGCATATTGAGAGCCGTATCCGCTATGAAGGGGCGGGAGGCGTATTCTCTGCCTGCCCGGAACAATATGTCCATTTTAAAAACTTCCTGTTGATTGTCTTTGAAAACATAGATACGGGTTCCGTTGGCGAGGCTCCGTTCGACGGGAGCTATGAGGGAGGCTTGCGGCAGGGGATTCAGTGCGGGGGGTATATTCCGGTCGAGCATATTATGATTTTAAATAGATTAGGGTGGATGAATTTTCCGGTTCGAATAATTTGCATCCGGTACGTACGATATCTTCGGAAGAGATGTTTTCGTATTTTTCGTACTCTCGATTTATAAGGGCGACATCGCCTAACATCTCGAAAAAAGCGAGTTCCGAAGCTTTATTCCGGTAACTTACGGAGGAGCATGCTATTTTGGATTCCGTCTTATTGATCACTTTTCGTATTTCCTTTTCGGGAATCTTGCCGGAAACGAGAGCATGCAGTTCGTTTTCCATATCTTTTTCCGCTTCTTCGGGAGATATGCCCGGAGATATTTTCCCGCTTACGATAAAAAGTCCGGGATCCGTATCTCCCGTTACGTAGGCATCTATGGAGGAGAAGCTCGCTTTCCCCTTTATCAGGCGGTTGTAAAAGCGGGAGGAATTTCCGTTCGAAAGCAGATCGGAAATGAGGTCGCATATATAGAATTCGTCGCTTATACGCTTGTCCATATGGAAGGCTTTGTATATGGCGTCGGCGGGGAGGTCTTTGCCGTGCGTAAGGAGCCGTCTCGCTTCTTTCTGTTCGGGTTCCGCAGGAAATATTTCTTTCTTATATCCGGCAGCCGGGATGTCTCCGAACCATTTTTCCACCAATCGATGGGCTTTTCCGGCTTTTATGTTTCCGCTTATGCTGAGGATTGCGTTGTCGGGGGCATAGTAGCGGCTGTAGAATTCCTTGACGTCGGAGAGCGAAGCGTTCCGGATTTCTTCTACGGAGCATCCGATGGTGGGCCGGCGATAAGGGTGTTTCTTATAGGCCAAAGGACGAAGTTTCAGCCATATGTCCCCGTAGGGAGTGTTGAGATAGCGTTGTTTGAATTCTTCGACTACGACGTCTTTCTGTATGCGGAGGGCTTTTTCGGACAAAACCAATTTCGCCATCCTGTCGGATTCCAGCCATAGTGCGGTTTCGAGGTTGGATGCCGGGAGGATGATATAGTAGTTCGTGTAGTCGTTTGTGGTGAATGCGTTGTTTTCCCCTCCTGCCGCCTGTACCCGGGCATCATAATCGGGAATGTTTTCCGAACCTCCGAACATCAGGTGTTCGAAAAGATGTGCGAAGCCGGTATGTCCCTCCGTTTCGTTTTTGGCACCCGCCTTATAGAGAATGTTCACCGCAACGAAGGGCGTGGAGAAATCTTCGTTATATATGCACGCAAGTCCGTTGGGAAGGCATATGCGTTCGTATTTTACCATAGAGCGGAGTTTGAAATCCGGTTTTTGATTTCGTTGTATTCCCGTATAATGTCTTTTATGATTTCCCCGGCCGTTTCCGTGCGGTTTACGGCCGAGGCGATTTGTCCGATTTCCAACTCGCCTTCTTCCAAATCTCCTTCGAATATGCCTCGTTTGGCTCTTCCTTTTCCGAGGAGTTCGGCGATTTCCTCTTTCGAAGCCCCTCTTTCTTCGGCCGCTTTGACGTCTTCGTAGAATTTGTTTTTCAACAGGCGGGCCGGAGCTAATTTTTTAAGTACCAGCATAGTATCTCCTTCTTTGCTCTCCCGTACCATTCTTTTGAAATCCGGATGTGCCGAGGATTCTTCCGAGACGGCGAAGCGCGTGCCTATTTGTACGCCTTCGGCTCCGAGGGCGGTTACGGCCATCATGGCTTTCCCGGATGCAATGCCTCCTGCGGCAATCAGCGGCAGGGGGCAGGCGGCGGCCACTTCGGGGATAAGGGCCAGGGTGGTGGTTTCCTCCCTCCCGTTATGTCCTCCCGCTTCGAATCCTTCGGCGACGACGGCATCGCATCCGGCTTCTTCGCATTTTTTCGCAAAGGCGCTGCTGCTCACTACATGCACCACTTTGATTCCGTTTTCCTGCAGCAGAGGAGTCCATTTTTTCGGATTTCCGGCCGAGGTGAATACGATTTTCACCTTTTCGCGCAGGATGATTTCGATGATGCGTTCCATTTCCGGATAGAGAAGAGGAACGTTTATGCCCCACGGTTTATCCGTGGCTTTTTGCATTTTCCGAATATGTTCTTCGAGAGTATCGGGATGCATGGAGCCTGCGCCCAATAGTCCGAGTCCTCCGCCGTTGCTTACGGCTGAGGCCAACCGCCAACCGCTGCACCACACCATGCCGCCCTGGATGATGGGGTATTTTATACCGAAAAGTCGAGTTATTCTGTTCATATGTCGTTTTTTTATCCGTATCTGCAAATATAACCGATATTTCCGAATCCTTTGATAGCGGTGCGGAAAAACTCCCGAAAAAAGCGGGAAGAGATTTTCCCTTCCCGCTTGTTAAACGATTATTCGGTAATATTGGGTTTTTCCAATCCGTAGCCTTTGCGTTTGTCCTCTATTTTAAGCCAGAAACCCATGACTAAGGCCAGAACGCCGAGAGAGGCCAGCATCAACAGCGGATTGGTATAGTTGTAGGATACGGCAGCAACCTCCGGGTCTATGGTTTTTTCGGCCAATTGACGTACGATTTCGGGATTCGATGCATTCAGGATTTTGCCGATAAGCAGCGGGAAAAGCCATAACCCTATATTCTGAATCCAGAAAATCAATGCGTAAGCCGAACCGATCACCTTGCTGTCTACGAGTTTCGGGACGCTGGGCCATAAGGCGGCGGGCACCAAGGAGAATGAAGAACCGAGTACCAATATGGTTACGAAGGCCAGTACGACCCCGCCTACGTTGTTTTCTTTGAAAAGGGGCAATACGAATGCGAATGTCAAATGGCATATGATCAGCAGGATGGAACCGAGCATCAGCATGGTGGCGGCTTTACCTTTATTATCCACGTATTTTCCCAAAATCGGGGTAATGCCTACCGCAAGCAGGGGGAATACGGCGAAAATCGATTCTGCGGACTGCCGTTTATAGGCCATATAACAGAATACGATAAGGAATACGATGGAAATCACCAATAACACCCATTGCATTGCATTTTTTCTGAAATTGCTGAAGAATGCGGTGGCAGCCACAATCAACATTACGACATATTGTATGAAGGCAATCGTATTGGATGCCCAAAACGAATCGGGTGAAAGCTCGATAAAGGTAAGATTGCACTGAAGCATGTTTACGGCATACTTTTGGAAGGGGAATATGGCCGAGTAGTACAGGACGCAAAGCAGGGCTACAAGCCAAAAAACTCCGCTCGACAATATCTTGCCGATGTCGCGAATCCGGAAAGGGTCGTCTTTTTCTTCGGCCTCGCCGCTTTGAGCATCCAATTTCTTATCCATAAAGAAATAGACGATAAACATCAAAAGGGCAATTAAAAGCAGGACGACTCCGAATGCAACCGACCTTGAAACGTCGATAATTCCGTGCATTTTTGCAAATACGGGCGAGAATATCATACAGGTGGCCACTCCCAAACGGGCCAAAGCCATTTCCGAGCCCATGGCCAAAGCCATCTCCCGTCCTTTAAACCATTTTACGATACCCCTTGAAACGGTGATACCGGCCATTTCCACTCCGCAACCGAAAATCATAAAACCGATGGCTGCGAATTTGGCCGAGGACGGCATACCCCTGTAAAACGGAGAAACGCCTAATTCGTCGAATAAAGGGATGTAGTTGAGGTTGTTCGTAAACCATCGGTCTATTCCGCTTCCCTTGAATGCTTCCGTGACGGCATACCAGTTTATGGCAGCTCCGGCCAGCATCACCAAGCCGGATAAAATGGCGGTGAAACGAACGCCCATCTTATCCAGAATGATTCCGGCAAAAATGAGGAAGAAGATAAATACGTTCAGGAACGTTTCGGAGCCGGCATAGGTGCCGAAAGCATCGGAATCCCAACCCCGGGTCGATTCCAATAAGTCTTTAATCGGCGATAAAATGTCCATAAAAATGTACGAACAAAACATCGCAAAAGCCAAAAGCATCAAGGCCGTCCAGCGAGCCCATGCTTTATCTCTCAAGAGTGTCTGAATTTTTTCGGTCATAATTATGATTTTAAGAAATTGATTCCGATTGTAAAATTGCCAAAATTAGAATAAATAAAGCAAAACACCAAGAGAAATTCATTCTCCCGGTGTTCGAACATTAAAAATAACCTTTATCTACGGAAGGTAGACGAGGTCAGTAATTGGCGGGTTTTTCCTCAAAATAGGCCTGGGGATGTTTGCAGGCCGGACATATTTTGGGTGCGGCCTTGCCTTTGTGGAGATAACCGCAATTCCTGCACATCCATACGATTTCCCCGTCTCTTTCGAACATATTTCCCT
>JBGZEX010000033.1:0-14560 GCA_041846495.1 Marinifilaceae bacterium | reverse complement strand
TAGGCGAGCGTTTGAATTGCATATTCGTGAACAACGGTCTCCTGCGTAAGAACGAATACGAATCCGTTCTTGAAAACTACCGGGTTCTGGGACTTAACGTAAAGGGAGTGGATGCCTCCGCCCTTTTCCTCGATGCCCTGAAAGATGTGGAGGATCCCGAACGCAAGCGTAAGATTATAGGGAAAACCTTTGTGGACGTATTCGACGAAGAATCCAAGAAAATCAAAGGAGCCTCCTGGTTGGCACAGGGCACTATTTATCCGGATGTGATAGAATCCGTTTCGGTGAACGGTCCTTCGCAGACCATCAAATCCCATCATAATGTGGGAGGTCTGCCCGATTATATGAAATTGAAGGTGGTGGAACCTCTCCGGCTTTTATTCAAGGATGAAGTGCGCAGAGTCGGTAAAGCCTTGGGATTGAGCGATGAGTTCATCGGGCGTCACCCTTTTCCCGGACCCGGTCTGGCGATTCGTATTCTGGGGGCGGTGAGTCCTGAAAAAGTGGCTTTGTTGCAGGAAGCGGACGATATATACACAGGAATGTTGAAAGAGGAGGGGTTATACGATCGGGTTTGGCAGGCCGGAGCCATTCTCCTGCCGGTGCGTTCGGTAGGCGTTATGGGGGATGAGCGGACTTATGAGAATACGGTAGCTTTGAGAGCCGTAGAATCCGTGGACGGAATGACGGCCGATTGGTGTCGTTTGCCCTATGAGTTTTTAGCCGGGGTTTCCAATCGTATTATTAATAATGTTAAGGGTATCAACAGAGTGGTATACGACATAAGTTCCAAACCGCCTGCCACCATAGAATGGGAATAAGAGAAGCTTATGTTGGAGGTATTGGACGAAATAGCGGATGCCCTTGGGAAGCGTTTTGAGGAACCGGGAGTTAAGGCGGTCGTTATTCCGCATCTGAATCCCGACGGGGATGCGGCCGGGGCTTCTTCCGCCCTGTTTCAGGCGATGCGGCATAAGGGCGTGGATGTGAAAATCCTCGTTCCGGACGGGTTTCCCGAATATCTTATGTGGCTTAACGGCTTGGATGAGGCCGTTTCCTGTAAAACGCAACCGGAGCTTTGTAGAAAACTCCTGAAATCCGCCCGGATTATTTTTATGATAGATCATAATACCGCAAAGCGGGAAGGAGAACTCGAAGTATTGAGGAGGACGTCCGGAGCCGAGGTCGTGATGATAGACCATCACCCTTTTCCCGAAGAGGCGGACTATCGTATTTCGGATACGACGGCTTCTTCCACTTGCGAGCTTATGTACGACTTCATACGGAAATTGTGGGGGAAGGATTGCATAAATGCCGATATGGCCAATGCTTTATATACGGGAATAAATACGGATACGGGAGGTTTCAGTCATAATTCCTCCAATCCGCATACCTATCGTATCGTAGCCGACCTTTTGGAACTGGGCCTGGATAAGGATAAGGTGCACGATTATATTTACCGGATGAATAAATTGTCCCGGCTGCGGCTGATAGGTTATCTGCTAGCCCGGAAATTGGAGATTCTGCCCGGTTATCCTTTGGCCTTGACGTCCGTTACCGGAGAAGAGCTCATGGCTTACGATTACAGGGAAGGAGATTTGGAAGGTTTCGTGAATACGCCGCTTTCCGTAAAGGAAATATTGGTGTCCGTGCTCGTAACGGAACGAGAGGGGAGCATACGGCTTTCTTTCCGTTCCAAAGGGAACCTGCCCGTGAATAAATGGGCGAATGAATATTTCAACGGGGGAGGACATCTCAGTGCGGCCGGGGGCCGGGTGGAGGAGCCTTTATGCGAAGTGATCGACAGATTGAAGCGGACTGCTCCCTGGTTTTTTGATGAAATTTGTAAAACCGGGGAGATTTTGTTAGATTTGTGATAACCTTAAAGGATAACGATATGAACGGTATTCACGACTTGGTTTTTCTTATTTCCAAATTGGAAAGAGGGTATGTAAGAATTATCAATCGGGCCTTTCAGGAAGAGGGCTATGATTTGAGTCGCGAGCAATACGAACTTTTGCAAGTGCTTTGGGAAGAAGATTATATCAATCAGCAAACCATATCCCGCAGATTGGAAAAGGATAAGTATAATGTGACCAAACTTATCAACAATCTCGAGAATGCCGGTTACGTATCCCGTAAAACGGGAGAAGAGGACAGAAGAAACAATTTCATCGTTTTGACCGAAAAAGGGAGGGAAGCGGAAAAACCGTTGACACGCATTGTGAACGATATTCATGCGGAGTTGACTTTTATGATACCTCTTGAGCAGATAAAAAGTTTGTGTTCTTCTTTGAGGAAATTGGAAGAACGGATAAATAATAATATAAAAAATTGATAATATGGTATTTAAAGGATTGAAACCCGAAGCGGTATGGAATTATTTTGAAGAGATTTGCCGGATTCCCCGGCCTTCGAAAAAGGAGGATAAGATTGCCGCCTATCTTATGGAATTTGCCGAAAAACACGGTTTGGAAGCGAAGACGGATGCTATAGGCAATGTATTGATTAAAAAACCGGCCTTTCCGGGACGCGAATCTTCTCCCATCGTGGTGCTTCAATCCCATATGGATATGGTATGCGAGAAGAATGCGGATGTGGAACACGATTTCGATAAAGATCCCATACAACCTTATGTGGACGGGGAATGGGTGAAGGCGCGAGGGACGACTTTGGGCGCCGACGACGGAATAGGCATGGCGGCCGAGTTGGCTTTGCTCGTGGCGGACGATATCGAACACGGTCCTCTCGAGTGTTTGTTTACCCGTGATGAGGAGACGGGACTATCTGGCGCTTTTGCATTGGAAGCCGGTTTTTTCGAGGGTAAGATTTTATTGAATCTGGATTCCGAAGACGAAGGCGAGATATTTATCGGTTGTGCCGGAGGCATAGATACCGTGATAGAGATGCCTTGTAAAAAAACGGATACGCCCAAGGATAGTATCGCCTTGAAGATAGATGTAAAAGGATTGCAGGGCGGACATTCCGGGGACGATATCAATAAAGGCAGAGGGAATGCCGTCAAGATATTGACCCGTTTGTTGTGGGAATTGCACGATAAATACCGTATCGATATAGCCGTATTCGAAGGGGGTAATCTCCGAAATGCCATCGCTCGGGAAGCCTATGCCGTTATTGTGGCCGAAAACAAATATAAAGAGAATATCCGGGTGGATTTCAATATATATGCATCCGAGATGGAACGGGTATGGGAGATGACGGAGAAAAACCTCAACCTCCGGATGGAAACGGTGGAGAATCCGGCGAAAGTGCTGGCACCGACCGATACCGAAAAATTTCTGAATGCGATGTATGCCGTTCCTCACGGTGTTTTTTCCATGAGCTTCCGTATGCCGGGGATGGTGGAGACATCTACGAATTTGGCTGCCCTAAAATTCAAGGAAGATCATATATTGATAACCACTTCGCAACGTTCCGATGTGGATTCCGAGAAACTCAATATAGCCCATATGGTGGCAGCCGCTTTCCGGCCGACCGGTGCCAAAATCGTTCATGGCGAAGGATATCCCGGATGGGCGCCCAATCCCGATTCCGAAATTTTGAAAATAGCCGTAGATTCCTATAAGAGATTGTTCGGAAAAATGCCTGTGGTGCGCTCTATCCATGCCGGATTGGAATGCGGGCTTTTCCTTGAAAAGTATCCGGGTATGGATATGATATCTTTCGGTCCCACTTTGAGAGGAGTGCATTCGCCCGACGAAAAAGTCGAAATCAAAACCGTGGAAATGTGGTGGAGGCACCTGACGGATATTCTCAAACATATCGTATGATAGGTAATCCGTTAGGCATTGTTTTTGAAGGTAGATAAATGTCGAATATAAATTTTTAATAGTATGAAAAAACTTTTTCTTATTTTTGCGACCCTGATTTTCACGGGAACTCTGTTTGCACAGGAAGGTAGTTCCGAAGTGGAATTAAAGAATGCCGGGAACGAAGCCGTGCGGAAAAAAAACTATGCGGAGGCTTATCAAAAATACGAGGAATATCTGAAGATAAACGAATATAAGGATAATGCGGTGATTTTTAATACGGCTTATTGTGCGTCCAAACTAAAGAATTACGATGTGGCTGCCAAATACTTCGATATGGCCATAAAGAATAATTATAAGGTAGGATCTGCATATCAGGGTAAGGCTCTGGCGGAGAAGAAAATGAATAAGGAAGACGAGATGGTCAATACCCTGGAATCGGGAATCAAGGCGGTGACTATTCCTAAAGACAAGCAAAAATTGGAAACCATGTATGCCACTCATTTTCTGAAAAAAGGACAGGAATTTCAAAAAGCCGGCAAACTCGAGAAAGCGGCTGAGAACTATAGAAAAATAGAGGCTTTGAATAATCGAGGATTTAAATCTCAGGCGAATGTTAGTTTGGCTACTCTTTATTACAATCATGGAGTGGGTATTCTTCAGAAGGTAACTCCTGTGGCAAATACCGATAAGCCAGCCTATGAAACCGGTAAAAAGCAGGCTCACGGTTTCTTTAAAAAGGCTGTGGATTTCCTTATTCAGGCTCAATCTCAAAATCCGGCCGATAAGGAAATCGGGAAATTGTTGAATGAGATTAAGACGGAATTGGCAAAATAATCGCTATTCGTATATGAAAGGGTTGTCCGTACGAGTCGTCGACTCGGAGGACAGCCTTTTTTATTGTTTCGTCTGTAAAATCCGGAATATGCAATAAAATGTCCGTATTTTTTTTAAGTTTGTAAGATTATGGGATTTTTATGAATTGGCATACGGTCGTCGATATAAAAAATGCGGATTTTAAGATAAGTTATAATGACTCCATGCTTATTGCCGGTTCGTGTTTCGCCGAAAATATAGGGAGTAAGCTGATTGCCCTTAAGTTTTCCGCAGATTTGAATCCTTGCGGAATTCTATATAATCCTTTTTCCCTTTCCGCAATGTTGAAAAGAGTGGAAGAAGGGCGTCTTTATCGAGCGGATGAATTGCTCGAGAGGGAGGGGAAGTGGATTTCATTGGCTCATCACGGGAATTTTAAAGGAAGAAACCGGGAGGAAGTATTGGAGCGGATGAATACGAGGCTTGTGAATGCACGTCGAATGTTATCCGGGGCCGGATTCATTATCCTTACATTCGGAACTTCGTGGGTGTATCGTTATCGAAAAACGGGAGAGGTGGTAGCCAATTGTCATAAATTGCCTTCGGGAGAATTCGAACGCTTCCGCCTTTCTCCCGAAGAAATCGTTTCCGAATATACGGATTTGATATCCGGAGTTCGTGCGCTCAATCCGGATCTTAAATGGATATTTACCGTAAGTCCCGTACGACACTGGAAAGACGGAGCCCATGGGAACCGTTTGTCCAAATCCGTACTTCTTTTGGCTATAGATATGTTGACGGAGCGTTTCCGGAATCTTTACTATTTTCCCTCTTACGAGATTATGGAGGACGAACTTAGGGATTATCGTTTTTATGCCCGGGATATGATTCATCCTTCGGAGGTTGCCGTCGATTATATATGGGAACGTTTCAAGTCGGTATATATGGACGAACGAACGAGGGAGGTTATGAAGAAGGTCGAAAAAATCAATGCGAATATGGGGCATCGTCCTTTTGATACGGAAGCCGAATCTTACGAGGATTTTATACGGAATACTTTAAAATCCATAGAGCGTTTGGAAAAAGAATATCCTCATATGGATTTTTCCGAAGAAAGAATAAAAATAAACAGAATCTATGAAAATAATAACCTATAATGTAAACGGTATAAGAGCGGCATTGAATAAGGGATTTGCCGGTTGGTTGAAAAAAGAGAGCCCCGATATTCTATGTCTTCAGGAGATAAAAGCCATGGAGGATCAAATACCCCTTTCCTTGTTCGAAGAAGCGGGCTATCGCTATTATTTTTTCCCTTCCGAACGGAGGGGATATAGTGGGGTGGGTATTTTAACGAAACGGGAGCCCGATAAAGTGGTCAAGGGTATGGATATGCCTTTATACGATACGGAAGGCCGTTTTATCAGAGCCGATTACGGAGAGCTTTCGGTCGTCAGCGTTTATCATCCTTCCGGCACAATGGGGGATGTGCGTCAGGATTTTAAGATGGAATGGCTGGCATTTTATACGGATTACGTGAATCGTTTAAGGCGGGAGCGTCCGAATTTGCTTCTATGCGGGGATTATAATATTTGTCACGAGGCCATCGATATCCACGATCCTGTGAGAAATGCGACGAATAGCGGTTTTCTTCCCGAAGAACGGGAGTGGATGACTTCTTTTCTGAATACGGGTTTTATCGATAGTTTCCGGTATTTCAATCCGGAAGCGAGGGATGAGTATACGTGGTGGAGCTATCGGTTTAATGCACGTAAAAACAACAAAGGCTGGCGCATCGATTATTGTATGGCGAGTGTGGAGATGGAAAATCGATTGAAGAATGCCTATATATTACCCGATGTATATCATTCGGATCATTGTCCCGCCGTTGTGGAGTTGTCGTAGAAATTCGTCGATTCGGTGGAATCCCTGATTTCTTTGGGACGGAGAAAGACGTCCATTTTGATGTCGGTTTTTATGGAGTAGGCCGAAGGATATTTGGTTCGAATCCTTTTTAAAGAGGGGATGCTTTCGATTTTCGTTTCGAAATTTCCGGCGCGAATTTTGAAATCCGGGTCGTAATATTCCAAGTAAACGGGAATATCCGGGAAAAATTCGTTGAATTCCTCGCATTTCTTCCGGAGTTCTTCCATATCGGAACGGGAGGAGTTTTCCGAATATATTTGAATACGATATCCCTGGAATCTGCCTTTGCGAATATTGTTGTCTTTATGGATTTTCAGAATTTCCAGAGTTTCCGGAAGTCCTGAAATTTTTGCATATCCTCCGGTTCGGGAGGGAGTGTTCAATTTTTGCAATATGTCGCAATTTCCCTCGTATTCTTCTTTCGAGAGATTTTGGGCATGGGATATTTTAGTGGAAAAAAAGACGATGCATACAAATACGACAAGGTGTTTCATAGGTAAAAAATTAGTGGAATACAAATATAGTAAAGGTTTTGAGATTAATAGGGTTAAATTATCGTTAACCCTGTTTTTTTGTATATTTCAAACAAAAAAACGTGTATTTTTGTGGGTTGATTAATAATCGGTTCTATTATGGATATTTCGGATAAAGATATTATAACGATATTGCGGGAAGAGGCTTCTCCGGCACTCGGATGTACCGAACCCGTAGCTTGTGCTTTGGCCTGTGCCCGTTGTAGAGAAGAATTGGGGAAAATGCCCGAAAAAATAGAGGTGGCCGTGAGCGGCAACATTTTTAAAAACGGTATGGGAGTGGGGATTCCCGGTACGGGTATGACCGGGCTTCCTATTGCTGCCGCTTTGGGAGCCGTTTGCGGAAAAACCGCTTACGGACTCGAGGTGCTTAAAGATGTTTCCGTAGGAGATAATTTGGCGAAAGCCAAAGATTTGGTGGAAAGAGGAGCCGTGAAAATATTCATAGCCGCCGATGCCTCGGATAAATTATATGCCGATGCCGTGATTTATAAAGGAAAAGATAAGGTGCGCACGCTTATCGTACATAGCCATACGAATATTACGCTTGTGGAAAAAAACGGAGAAACGATATTTTCCAATCCTTACAGGGCGGAAGGAGACGGTGGAAAGCAAAGACCGGAACTGTCGATGCGACGCATATGGAAATTTATTCGGGAGGTGGATGTCGAGGACATAGCATTTTTGATGGAAGGGGTGGAGATGAATAAGGCGATATCGGATGAAGGACTTAAACACAGTTACGGATTACAAATAGGGAAAACCATAAAGAAAAATATAGAAAAGGGTTTTTTAAAAGATGATTTTATCAATCAGGCTTTGTTACGGGCGACTTCGGCCTCCGATGCGCGAATGGACGGATGCGAGAAACCGGTGATGACGAACTCCGGAAGCGGCAATCAGGGGATTACGGTTTATATGCCGGTAATCGTTTTGGCCGAACATTTGGATGCTCCCCGGGAGAAGTTATTGAGAGCTCTTGCTCTAAGTAATTTGGTTGCAGCCCATATTCATTATTATACGGGACATTTGTCGGCTTTATGCGGGATATTGATGGCGGCAAGCGGTTCGTCGGCCGCTATGACCTATCTTTTGGGCGGCGAGTACGAACAGGTAGTGGCCGCCGTAAAGATAATGGCCTCCAACCTTACCGGTATGATGTGCGACGGGGCCAAACAGGGATGTGCCCTAAAAGTTTATTCGGGAGTGTCGGCGGCCGTATCTTCCGCTTTGATGGCTATGGAATGGACCGTGGCGCGTAATGACGGAATTGTGGACGGAGATATAGAAAAAACCATAAAAAATATAGGGCTTATAGCTAAGGAAGGTATGGAGAAAACCGATGCGAGCATATTGGATATTATGTGTCGCAAGCAGATATGAGTTTTATCGATATACATACCCATGATTCTTCGGGCGGAAATCTTATCCGGATATACGGGGACAAGGGATGTATGGAGTTGGGGGTTCGGGGGATTCATCCCATGGAAATTCCGGCGGAAGATGATTTCAAAGCTTTGGAGGAGGATTGTCGTAAAGGGAAAATCCTTGCCCTCGGAGAGTGCGGACTGGACAGAAGAAGTTCGGTGCCCATGGATATTCAATACCTGTGGTTTAAAAGGCAGATCGGTTTGTCGGAGACTTATCGCATACCGCTTATAATCCATTGCGTAAGAGCTTATCCCGAGCTGCTGACTGCATATAACGCTCTTTCGCCTTCGCTACCCTGGATTGTTCACGGTTATAATAATAATGAAAATATCCTCGATATGCTCTTGAGCAGGAAAGGATTTTTTTTATCTTTGGGTTCGGCTTTGCTCAAGAGAGGAAGTCATGCAGGGAATTTATTGCATAGAATATACCCCTCCCGGCTTTTTTTGGAAACCGATGTTTCCGGCTTGAAAATCGAGGTCGTGTATCGAGAGGCATCTCGTATATTGGGAGTACCTTTAGAGGAGGTGGTTGCAGTAGTAGAATCGAATTTTAACAAGGTGTTTAACGGTTTGTCATGAATGAATGGACGCATAGGACCCGGATGCTTTTGGGAGAAGAAAAATCGGATATATTGGCGGATTCGTCCGTTGCCGTCGTCGGATTGGGGGGCGTGGGGGCTTATGCAGCCGAACTCATATGCCGCTCCGGTGTGGGCAGAATGATTCTTGTGGATGGTGACAGGGTGGAGAAGACGAATAAGAACAGGCAGTTGCTTGCATTGGATTCTACATTGGGAAAACTTAAGACCGAAGTAATGTCCGAACGTTGTCGGGATATCAATCCCGAAATACGAATCGAGACGGTAAGCGATTTTTTGAAAGACGATTTGCTTCGGGATTTTTTCGAAAGATATTCTTTTGATTATGTGGTAGACGCCATAGATACCCTTGCACCCAAGGTTTTTCTGATTTACGAATGTGTGAAAAGAGGGATTCCTCTCGTAAGCCTTATGGGGTCGGGTGGGAAATATGCTCCCGAGCAGGTGCGGATAGGCGATATTTCGGATTCTTTCAATTGCGCTTTGGCGCGTATGGTGAGAAAAAGACTTCACCGTTTAGGCATATACGAAGGCGTGAAGGTAGTGTTTTCCACCGAATCGACGGACAAAAACTCCGTCGTAAATGCGGAAGAAATCCATAAGAGATCGAATGTAGGTACGATTTCTTATATGCCTTCCGTATTCGGTTGTTTTGCCGCTTCCGTCGTTATTCGGGATTTGATATCCGGCGTAAAAATATGAAAATGATAAATTTAGGGGATTATAACAGACTGAAAGTCGTAAAGTTACTGGATTTCGGCGCTTATCTCGACGGAGGACGGGAATGGGGCGAAATCCTTTTGCCCCGGGAGTATGTTCCCCGGGATATATCGATAGGAGATGAGATAGAGGTTTTTGTATATTTCGATTCGGAGGACAGGATTGTGGCTACGACGGAACGTCCTTATGCCAAGGTGGGGGATTTCGCTTCGTTGAAAGTTGTAGCGGTTAACGATTACGGAGTTTTTTTGGATTGGGGGTTGCGAAAAGATTTATTGCTGCCCTATAGGGAACAGAGGGGAGAACCCTCTGTGGGAAGGCCGGTGGCGGTTTATGTTTATGTGGATGAGGAGACCTGTCGTATTGTCGCCTCCATGCGGTTGGAGCGTTTCTTTAATTCCGGAAGCATACCCTCTTATAAAAGGAATGAAAAAGTCAGGGCCGTCGTTTTTAGAAAGACCGGACTGGGATATGAAATGGTTGTAGGTGAGGGATATCGAGGCTTGGCTTATGCCAATGAGATATTCGGAGAACTGAAAATAGGGGAGGAGACGGAGGCTTATGTGAAACAAGTGAGAAAAGACGGTAAGATAGATATCAGTTTGCAGCCTATGGGTTATAAAAACAAGGTGGAAACGGTAGCGGCTCTTATTGTCGGGAAGTTGCGGGAATCCGGAGGATGTTCCGGGCTTACGGATAAATCTTCTCCCGAAGATATATACCGTATTTACGGATGCAGTAAAAAAACGTATAAAATGGCTTTGGGATATCTTTTTTCCAGAAATATTATAGAATTGAAAGCATCCGGGATATTGCTTCGCATCCGGGATAACGATATTTAAAAAGGGAGGTTGTCGTCTTCGAAATCCGCAGGAACATCTTCTATCGTGTAAGAGGCAAGGTCGGGCATTTCGGGTATTTCAGCCGATTGTTTTCTTTCGTTCATATGTTCGATGCGCCAGGCTTCGATATTTGTAAAATAAGAAATACTGCCTTTGTTTTCCCATTTCCGCCCCCTTAGATTAAAGTATACTTTTATATTTTCATTCAAGTCGATATTTTCTAAAAGATCGCATCGATCCTGAGTGAGTTGTATCTTTATAAAGTCGTTCCATTGATTATTCCTGTCGTTTTCCACCTCGATTACGAATTCCCGTTTTTGGAAACGATCGCTTATAATCTGTGTGTCTTCTTTTACGATGAGTTTGCCGCAAATTTCGTAGTTCATATTTTTGAAAATTAAAAGGACTGTCCGGGAAATAAGTGTAGACAGTCCTTTTAGATGTGTTCGATTAATTTATTTTTTTTCTTCTTCCGGAGTTGTGATATCCAGTAATTCGATTTCGAATATGAGAGTTTCGTTGGGGCCGATAGCTCCTCTTGCACCTCTGGGGCCGTAAGCCAAATCGGAAGGAATATAAACTTCCCATTTGGAACCTACGGGCATATGGGTGAGGGCTTCCGCCCATCCCGGAATTACCTGTCTCAAGAAGAATTCCGTAGGTTCTCCTCTTTTGATGGAAGAATCGAATTCTTTGCCGTTGATGAGCCGTCCGGCATAGTGAACTTTTACTTTATCGTCCATTGTGGGTTTAGCGCCGTTTCCTTCGGCTATTACCTTATACTGTACGCTACTGCTGTCCGTAAGTGTTTTAACGCCTTGTTTTTTTGCATTTTCCTCCATGAATTTTTTACCTTTTTCAAGATTGTCTTCAGCTAATTTTATGGAAAGTTTATTGAAGAAATTATGTAGGAACATATTCATTTTCTCCATATCCTTATCTTCGTCTTCATTGCCGAGAGCTTTGTTTATACCGGCAATAAATGCTTTTTTGTTGAGTTCCTTGAAATTGAGATCCGCAAACTGTTTCCCGTACATATAGCCGATGTAATAACTTGCCGTATCTTTGTCGGAACTTAGAGTTGCTGTGGTGGATTCCAAAGCGCTGTTATTACAACTTGCAATTGATAAAGCAAATGCACATAGAGTTAAAATAAGATTTTGTGTTTTCATTGTAATGTTGATTATATTATACGATATCTAAAAGTTCTACATCGAATATTAAAGTCTCGTTCGGACCTATGCTGCTGCCGGCTCCGGTTTTTCCGTAAGCCAGATCCGAAGGGATGTAAAGTTGCCATTTGGAGCCCGTATTCATCAGTTGGAGGGCTTCCACCCAGCCTTTTATGACTCCGTTTACGGGAAATTCGGCAGGTTGTCCTCTGCGAATCGAAGAATCGAAAACCTCTCCCGAGATCAAACGTCCTTCGTAATGACATTTTACATTGTCTCTAGCCGTCGGTTTCTTTCCTTTCCCTTCTTTTAATATTTTATATTGCAATCCGCTCGCAAGGGTCGTTACTCCGGGTTTTTCGGAATTGTTTTTTAGAAACTCTTTTCCTGCCGCCATGGCTTTGTCGCCTTTCTCCCGTTGGAGTCGTGTGAAATGGGACTGCAGGATGCGATTGGCTTCTTCCGGGGATATTTCCGGTTTCTCACCCTCGAATACCGTAGTCAGTGCTTTTGTGAAATCTTCTATGTCGAGAGAGGTGACTCCCGAAGTGATCAAACTGCTGGCTACGCTGAGACCGAAACAATAACTTATTTTGCCGGACTCTCTTTCCGTATTTTCCATTAAAAAGATATTTAAATTATGCTGCAAAGGTAATTAAAAACATTCATTATAAAATATTTTGAGGATATTTTAGTTTATTTTTCCGTCCTTTAATCGAATGCAACGGTCCGACAAGGTGGCCAATTCGTTATCGTGGGTGACGATAAGGAAAGTCTGGCCGTATTCTTTCCGGAGTTTGAAGAAGAGACGGTGGAGTTGTTTTTTCGTATGCGAATCGAGATTGCCCGAGGGTTCGTCGGCCAGGACGATCATCGGATTGTTGATTAAAGCTCTGGCTACGGCCACCCTTTGTTGTTCGCCTCCGGATAATTCGCCGGGTTTGTGTGCGGCTCTGTCCCGGATTTCCAAATATTCCAATAATTCGTAAGCCGAATTTTCGGCTTCCTTTTTTTCTCTTCCTTTTATCCATGCCGGCATACAGATGTTTTCGAGGGCTGTGAATTCGGGAAGGAGATGGTGGAATTGGAATACGAAACCGATGTGACGGTTACGGAATAAATCCAATTTTTTGTCGGAAAGCGAAAATATGTTTTCTCCTTCGAACAAGACTTCCCCGCAATCGGGACGATCCAGGGTGCCGATGATTTGCAGAAGGGTGGTTTTCCCCGCACCGCTTGCTCCCACGATGGAAACCACTTCCCCTTTGGAGATATGCATATCGATTCCTTTGAGCACTTCGAGGGAGCCGTAGCTTTTACGAATGTCCTTCAGTTCAATCATGCCGTTTTATAAAAGTTGAAAAAAATCGTTTCCTTTATTGTCTACAATGATGAAAGCCGGGAAGTTTTCCACTCTTATTTTACGTACGGCTTCCATGCCGAGTTCTTCGAAATCGAGAACTTCCACGGATTTTATGCTCTCTTTGGCCAAAACCGCCGCCGGTCCTCCTATGGAGCCGAGATAAAAACCGCCGTATTTTTTGCATGCATCGGTCACGGCTTGCGAACGGTTCCCTTTGGCTACCATGATGAGCGAGGCTCCTAAGGATTGGAAGAGGTCTACGTAGGGGTCCATACGTCCGGCTGTGGTGGGACCGAAACTTCCGGATGCCATTCCTTTGGGCGTTTTGGCAGGTCCCGCATAATAAACGGGATGTTTTTTGAAGTATTCGGGCATGGGGCATCCGGAGTCGAGCATGGCTTTTATCCGGGCGTGTGCGATGTCTCTGGCCACAATTAGGGTACCCGAAAGGTTGAGCCGGGTTTTTATGGGGTATTTGTTCAATTCCTCAAGCACTTCTTCTATGGGACGATCGAGGTCTATGTTTACGGCCGGTTTGAGGGCGGGGGAAGAGGGCGGAAGGAAACGTGCCGGGTTTTTCTCCAATTCTTCGAGGAAGATTCCTTCTTCCGTGATTTTTGCCTTGATATTCCGGTCGGCACTGCAACTCACCCCTAAACCTACGGGACATGAGGCCGCATGGCGGGGAAGCCGGACGACTCTCACGTCGTGGACTAAATATTTCCCTCCGAATTGGGCACCTATGCCGGTCTCCCTGCATATTTTCAAGACTTTTTCTTCCCATTCCCGGTCTCTGAAAGCCCGTCCGCCTTCGTTTCCCGATTCCGGGAGATTGTCGTAATAACCGGCGGAAGCTTTTTTTACGGCCGTAAGACAGGCTTCGGCGGAACTTCCCCCGATTACCAAAGCCAAATGATAGGGAGGGCAGGCCGAAGTACCCAAATCCCTTACTTTTTCTTTGATGAATTTCGTAAGAGCTTCTTCCGTCAGAAGAGCTTTGGTTTGCTGGTATAAAAACGTTTTATTGGCGGAACCGCCTCCTTTGGTGATAAATAGAAATTCGTATCTATTCCCTTCCCCGGCATAAATGTCGATTTGTGCCGGAAGATTGGTGCCGCTGTTTTTCTCTTCCAAAACGGAAAAAGGAACGACTTGAGAATAACGCAGATTCCGTTCCTTATAGGTGTTGTAGACTCCTTTGCTGAGCGCTTCGGCATCATTGCATCCGGTCCATACGCATTCCCCTTTTTTCCCGATTACGATGGCCGTACCCGTATCCTGACATGTGGGGAGTTCGCCTTCCGCCGCTACGACCTGATTCATCAGCATGGTGTGTGCCACGAATTTGTCGTTGTCCGTGGCTTCCGTATCGTTCAATATGTCGGATAG
>JBGZEX010000032.1:0-28457 GCA_041846495.1 Marinifilaceae bacterium | reverse complement strand
TTATAGTGGACAGGATTAATCCATTGGTATTCTGTTACGGTTTGATCAAAGTAAGTTGAATAAACTTTAGATTTTATATTTTTTAGATTAAAACCTTTGATTAGATCTAGTGTGTATCTTTCGGTTCCACCACTTTGTTTAAATTGATAGCAAGATATCGATATGGACATATTAGATTTATTCCTATATTTTATATACTTAAAGTGTATCTTTTATTCAGTAACCAAAAGAGTATTTTTCAATGACCTGAATGTTCAAAGACATAAAAAAACCTCCACTATTGTGGAGGTTTTCCCGAAAAATTTCAAATTATTTTGTGCTTGGAATGCTGAAGCGTTTGTTGAAGCGTTCAACACGACCACCAGTATCAACAACACGTTGTTTACCAGTGTAGAATGGGTGGCATTTGCCACATACGTCTAAGTTTAAATCTTTACCCACTGTTGAGCGAGTTTTGATCACGTTACCGCAAGAACAAGTTGCAGTAATTTCTACATAATTTGGGTGAATACCTTGTTTCATTATAGAAAACCTCTAACGAAGCCATATCGCCACTAGAGCATACTACTCGGCTGTCTAGTACCATATGTATGAATAAAAAACTAGGCAGAAGCCTAGCACCAAAAAGAGCGGGTATTTTACGCAAAAATTTTGCAAATAGCAATGGAATTTTTTGTTTGGATATGTGAAAGAGAATTTTCATCGTTTTATCGGAAATCGGATAATTGATTCGGATTTCTTCGGAAAACGTGATTTTCGGGGACTGCTAAAAGAGCTTGAATTCAAAATGGAAAAAATATTGGGACCGGCAGTTGAATGAGGAACTCATATTTTGAATGGGGATTTGGGAAAAATAGAATTATACGTTAACTTTGAGATATGAGGAAGGGATTGCCTATAAAGAGCTGGTCGACGGATGAACGACCTCGTGAAAAGTTGTTGCATCGAGGAGCGAGAGTTTTGTCTATGGCGGAATTGATGGCTGTACTGCTCGGTTCCGGTACGAACAATATGTCTGCCTTGGATTTGGCCCGAAAAATATTATCGTACGAGGACAATGACTTGGAACGTTTATCTCTTTTGAGTGCGCGGGAATTAATGAACCGGCATAAGGGAATCGGTGTGGCCAAAGCATCCGCTATTGTGGCGGCTTTTGAGTTGGGACGTCGTAGGGCTGCTCAAACGAGGGGAGTGCATGAGTTCGTACGTTCGAGTGCGGATGTATATCGTTTTATGGGACCTTTGTTGAGGGCATTGGACCATGAAGAATTTTGGGCGGTGTTTTTGAATAATGCCAATATCGTATTGGGAAAAGAATTGATGTTTTCCGGAGGAATTGCAGCGACCGTCGTAGATATCCGTATTATTTTCAGAATGGCTTTGGAAATGAAGGCGACCTCCCTAATTGTCGTACATAATCATCCGGGGGGTGAATTTAAACCGAGTAATACGGATATGGAGATTACCGGTAAAATAAAAACAGCCGGCAAAATAATGGATATTCGGTTGAGAGACCATTTGATTATCGGGAGTACAGGGTATTTTAGTTTTGCGGACGAAGGGATTTTATAAATATCGTAGGGACTGACAAAATGTCTTTCACCTTTGCTATTGGCAAATATTTTGCATAATTTTGTCCGTGTATTTGTGTAAAATATCGAAATATGACGGAAAGAGCAAAGAGAAAAAAAACAGAAGCGGCTCCGGTTACCGTAAAAGCGGAAGAATCTGATGCCTCCACCGTATCCGGGGAAGAAGAAATAGTTGCTGAAAATACGGAACAAACGGATGTTCGAGATAATGAATTGGAGGAGATGCGTAAAGCATTGACGGAGATTAACGATAAATATTTGAGGTTGTCTGCAGAGTTCGATAATTACCGGAAACGTACCTTTAAGGAGAAGTTGGAATTGAATAAATATGCGGGAGAAGATTTATTGAAGCAAATATTGCCGGTAATGGATAATTTCGAACGCGCTTTGGCGAATATAGAGAAGTCGGCGGATGTGGCCGCTTTAAAAGAAGGTGTTGTTCTTATTTATAACGGATTCAAAGATTTTCTTGCTGCCAACGGCGTGCGGGAGATCGACAGTCTCAACAAAACATTCAATACGGACGAACACGATGCCGTCGTTAAAATTCAAGCGCCTACGGAGGATATGAAGGGGAAGGTGGTGGATTGTATAGAAAAGGGCTATTATCTTAACGGTAAAGTAATGCGCTACGCAAAAGTAGTTGTAGGAGAATAAGAAATGGCAAAAAGAGATTACTATGAAGTTTTGGGTGTCGCAAGGAATGCCGATGCCGATACGATAAAAAAAGCCTACCGTAAATTGGCATTGCAATATCATCCCGATAAAAATCCGGGGAATAAGGAGGCCGAAGAGAAGTTCAAGGAAGCGGCGGAGGCTTATGACGTATTGAGTAATGAAGAGAAACGGAGAAAATACGATCAATTCGGTCATGCCGGTTTGGGAAACGGAGGCGGTTTTAGCGGGGGTATGAGTATGGAGGATATATTCTCTCAATTCGGAGATATATTCGGGAGTTTCGGAGGATTCGGAGGGTTTAGCGGATTCGGGGGATTCGGTGGAGAACGTTCTCGCAGCAGGATGAATAGAGGGACTAATCTGAGAGTGAAGGTGAAGTTGAGTTTGGAGGAGATTGCAACCGGGGTGGAGAAGAAGATAAAGGTGAAAAAATATGTGGCTTGTTCGGATTGTAGGGGGAATGGGGCCAAATCGGGAACTTCTTTCGTTACCTGTACTACTTGTAGAGGAAGCGGACAGGTAACAAGGGTTCAGAATACGATATTGGGAGCCATGCAGACTACGTCCACCTGTCCTTCTTGCGGAGGAGAGGGACGAATTATAAACGAGAAATGTCCTTCTTGCGGAGGAGAGGGGGTGAAACTTGCCGAAGAAATCATTACCTTGAAGATTCCGGCAGGGGTAGCCGACGGAATGCAGTTGTCGATGAGCGGAAAAGGCAATGCAGCGAGAAGAGGGGGAATCGACGGAGATCTCATTATATTGATCGAAGAAAAAGAGCATAAAGAGTTGTTGCGGGACGGGAACGATTTGCTTTATAACGTATTTATAAGTTATCCGGATGCGGTATTGGGGGGAGCGGAGGAAATCCCTACTCTCGAAGGAAGGGTTAAGGTGAAGATCGAATCCGGGACACAGCCCGGCAAGATACTGCGGCTCAGAGGTAAGGGACTTCCCGATATCAACGGATATGCCAAGGGGGATCTCTTAGTCAGGGTGAATGTGTATATTCCGACGAATCTCAGCCGGGAAGAGAAAAAGATAGTGGAGGAATTGAGGGAAAAATCTTTTGTAAAACCGGTAAAAGGCGGAGAGGAGAAAAGTTTTTTCGGTAAAATGAAAGATTTGTTTTGACTATGAATAATAAAATTAACGACCCCATAGCCCGGTTAATGGGATTGAGATATAAATCTCATCCGTGGCATGGAATAGAGATCGGGGACGAAGCTCCGGAAATCGTTACCGCATTTATAGAAATGGTTCCGACGGATACGGTGAAATACGAATTGGATAAAACCAGCGGGTATATTAAAATCGACCGGCCGCAAAAATATTCCAATGTGATTCCGGCACTTTACGGTTTTTTACCTCAGACTTATTGCGGAGCGAGGGTAGCTGATTTTTGTATGGAAAAATTGGGAAAAACCGATATATTGGGAGACGGCGATCCCCTCGATATTTGCGTACTTACGGAAAAAACCATTTCTCATGGCGATATTATCGTAAGTGTACGTCCGATCGGCGGTTTCAGAATGTTGGACGGGAACGAAGCCGACGATAAAATCATAGCGGTTTTAAGGCATGACAGTACTTATTGCGTCTATAATGATATTTCCGAATTGCCTCAACTTATCGTCGATCGGCTGAGACATTATTTTCTTACTTATAAGGACATGCCTAATGATGCGGCTCCAACTAAAGTGGATATTCCTCAAATATACGGGAAAGAGGAGGCTTATGAAGTAGTGAACCGCAGTTTGGAGGATTATCGCCATCATTTTGCCGGATTGGACGACATTCTCAAACATGTATGATATCGGGGAGAATTCCCGTTCTCCCGCATAATCAGGAAAGCCGGGATATTATCTCGCGAAACAGGGCGGTCATCCGGGGCGTGGAGTTCCGGCCTACGGTTTGAACTTCTTCGTGGTCGGTTTTTATCTCTTCCCGGATTGCCGTGGAATTCGTGATAACGGATATACCCATGCATTCCATAGCCATGTGGCGGGCAACGATGATTTCCGGGACGGTGGACATGCCTACCGCATCGGCTCCGATAATGCGAAGCCAATTGTATTCCGCCGGAGTTTCGAAAGAGGGACCTTGAAGTCCCGCATATATCCCTTCTTTTAATTCAATGCATAAGGATTCGGCGGCTTTATGTGCTATGTCTCCGAGACGGGGACTGTAGGCATTTGTCATGGCGGGGAAACGGGGACCGAGACTGTCCGGATTTTTCCCTCTTAAAGGATGTTCCGGAAAAAGATTTATGTGGTCGGTTATCAGCATAAGATCTCCGGTTTTGAATTCCTTATTCACACCACCGGCGGCATTGGATACCAACAGGTATTTTATGCCCATGCGTTTGAAGATTCTTATGGGATAGGTTATAGCCTCCATAGAATGGCCTTCGTAATAATGAAAGCGGCCTTGCATGGCGACGACATTTCTGTTGCCGAAATTTCCGAAAATAAGATTTCCCTTATGGCCTTCTACGGTAGAAACCGGGAAATAGGGAATTTCTTTATAGGGGACGGATTGTGCATCTTCGATTTCTTCTCCCAAAGCGCCTAAGCCGGAGCCGAGAATAACGGCTGTATCGCATTCCCGGCTTATTTTCAGAGAGGAGATATATTCATAGGTCTTTTCTATCTTGTGTAATATGGTCATAAAGTTCTTTGATTAAATTTCTTTTGTTATGTATGAATACCGGTTCTATGGGAATATAGAATATATTCTCTTTTAAAGGCCGGGGAATATCGGAGTTTTGCATTCTTACGGCATCTTTTTCCGTAGTGAAAATAAAACGGTTTTCTTTTGGAAGATTTTCGAATATTTTGCCGATATATTCCCAGTCTTTTGAAGAATACCAGTGGTGATCGGGATATTTTACGGGATGTATATTGCAGTTGTAAGTGCTTTTTAAATATTTATAATAGGGTTTCGGATAGGCTATTCCCGTAATGCAAAGGATATTTTCGGGGTTGAGGGAGGGGAAGTTCGCGATTTCCGATAGGGAGCGGACATTTTTGTATCTCATGCAGGAAAAAAAAATTTTTTGATAGGGCCTTATATTCAAATTTTTGATGATAAGCCGGATGTCTATGGGTTTTACGATATCCGGACATTTGGTGATGATGATGTAATCCGCCCGCCTGATATTTTTTGCGGATTCTCTCAATCTTCCCATAGGTAGGAGATGATCCTTGTATATGGGGCGGTTGTAATCTACGAGCACGATGTGTTTATCCGCTTTTACATAACGATGTTGGAATCCGTCGTCGAGTATAATGACTTCGGGGGGATGAGGAAGTGCCATAAGTTTTCTTATACCGCGTCTTCTGTCGGCGTCGCAGGCAACGATCGTTTCCGGAAATTTTCTTTTGATTTGATAAGGTTCGTCTCCTATTTCTTCCGGGCCGGAGTCGGTTCGGGCAATTATAAATCCTTTGGAGTGTCGTCTATAACCTCGGCTTAAGCAAGCTATTTTGAAATGGCGGGATAATTCCGAAATAAGGTATTCGGTAAAAGGTGTTTTTCCTGTCCCGCCTACGGTAATATTGCCCACACTTATGACGGGGAGAGCGAAAGATTCCGATTTCAAAATCTTTATGTCGAATAAAAAATTACGGATTCCCGTTACCGTTTTATAAATAAGGGAGGGGATTATAAGCAAGAGATTGCATAATTTTTTATTCATAGGCAGAGGTTATTCTATATGTATATCTTCGATTCTTGCCTGAAACCCTTCCCGATTCAATAGTTTTCGGATATGCGCAGATGCGAATTCCGGTAATCCCGTTTTTCGATGGGTAATATATGTTGAGACTTCTTGGCGGAACAAAGAGAGGATTTCTTGCATCATATCTTTTTCTTTCGGGTATTCGGCAATTTCGTAAGAATCGATACCAGCCATTCGAGCAGCAACGGCGATAGCATCATCGAGTCCGCCCATTTTATCCACCAGGCCGATTTTGAGTGCATCTTCTCCCGTCCATACCCGTCCTTGTCCGATAGCATCCACTTCGGGGATTTCCAAATGACGTCCCCGGGCTACTTTAGAAAGGAAGGTGCGATAGCCGCGCTCGATGTATTCTTGGATTATCGTCTTTTCGGCAATATTCAAACCTCTATCCGTAATCGGCAGCGGAAGCGGCATATTTCCTCCAAAGTCCGAAAACTTATGAGTTTTTACGACATCGGTACGAATGCCGAAAGTTTCTTTTATGAGTTTTTCTCCGCTGAAAAACAGACCGAATATCCCGATGGAGCCCGTAATCGTCGTAGGTTCCGCTAAAATGGAGTCTGCCGCACACGAGATATAATATCCGCCCGATGCGGCAACGTCTCCCATGGAAACGATTACGGGTTTTGCTTTTTTTGCAAGGCTTATCTCCCTCCATATGATATCCGAAGTAAGGGCGCTTCCTCCCGGAGAATTTACCCGTAATACAATAGCTTTTATATTGTCGTCTTTTTTAAGTTTGCCGATGGTTTTAGCCAATTCGGGACCTACGGTATTGTTCGTTTCTTTTTCTCCGATTTCGCCTTGAGCATAAACGACGGCTATTTTATTCGGGGATAAAGGGGCGTTGAGCTGGGTTTCCGTATAATATTTCTCGATGCTTATGCTGCGTATGCTTTCTTTTTCGTCGAGTCCGCAACTTTTTTTTATTTTATCTTCGATTTCGTCTTCGTATATGAAATCGTCGATAAGTTTCATAGCGATGAGTTTTTCCGGTTTATGGAATCTGAAATTATTTACGTAGTAATTGAGCGAATCGATTTCGATATTTCGGCTTTCGGATATGGAAGATGCAATATTATTCCATAAGGAGGTATTATAGGCTTCGATTTGCTTCCTGTTGGCTTCGCTTATTTCCGTCATGAGAAAAGGTTCTACGGCGGCTTTGAACTTGCCCACTTTTACGACTTCGGCTTTTAACCCGATTTTATCGAGGGTGTTTTTATACATGGAAATTTGGGTGCTGATTCCCGATAGCCAGACAGTGGCTTCCGGGTTTATGAATACGGAATCCGCAACGGATACCAAATAATAGCCTTTTTGGGAATAACCGGAATTGGAATAGCTATAAATGAATTTATCCGTACGTTTGAATTCCTCGAGCGCATCTCTGATTTCTTTTATACTTCCGAGTCCTCCGAATATACCGTCCACTTCTCCTATATTCAAATAAATACCTTTTATCCTTTCATCCCCGGCAGCATATTTAATGCTGTTTATAACGGATTTCAAACCGATGTTTTTTTGAGAACTCATGGTTTGAAATACGAAGTTGTCCAGGGGATTATTGCTTACTCTGTCGGATATGGGATATTTCAGGTCTATATATAATACCGAATTGTTTTTTACGGGCGGTGTCGTTTCACTCAATATATTTACGAATCCGATAAATCCGATGAAAATAAGTAAAAAGAGAATATTGACGATAATAATACCCGTGATTGTAGCAACTACGTATTTAAAGAAATTTTTCATACCCTAAAAATTAATGTATTACAAATATAATAGATTATTCTTTGAGTTCCGGAATTTTTGATAAAAATAAAATTCGTCTTAATTTAAAGAGGAAAAATGCTTATCTTTATGACCGTTAAACCTAATATATAGAAATGAGTAAATTTTTAGTAACCGGAGGACTGCGATTAAAAGGAGATTTGGTTCCCCAAGGAGCCAAAAACGAAGCATTGCAGGTAATATGCGCCACTCTTTTGACACCGGAGAAGGTGACGATTTCCAATATTCCGGAGATATTGGATGTGAAACGTCTTATCGATTTGGTCAAGGGACTTGGAGTGGAAGTGGAACGTTTAGATAAAGGCATTTATTCGTTCGAAGCTGCAAATATAGATTTGGATTATATGTATACGCCTGAATTCTCTCGGGCGGCATCGGGATTGAGAGGGTCTATCATGGTCTTAGGGCCGCTTTTGGCAAGATTCGGAGTCGGAGTAGTTCCTCGTCCCGGCGGCGATAAAATCGGACGCCGCCGTTTGGATACCCACCTTTTGGGCATAGAACGTTTGGGGGGGACATTTACCTATAATGAGGAAACCGGCTTTTTCAGGGTGGAATCTTCGAAACTCAAAGGATGTTATATGTTGTTGGAAGAAGCTTCGGTTACGGGTACTGCCAATATTGTCATGGCTGCCGTTATGGCCGAAGGGACGACGACCATATACAATGCGGCTTGCGAGCCTTATATACAGCAGTTATGCCAAATGCTCAATTCCATGGGAGCCAGGGTATCGGGCATAGGTTCCAATTTGCTTACCATAGAAGGAGTGGAGCGACTCGGAGGTTGCGAGCACAGATGTTTACCCGATATGATAGAGATAGGGAGTTATATAGGCCTTGCTGCAATGACTCGTTCCGAACTGACCATAAAGAATGTTTGTGTACGGCAATTGGGGATAATCCCTACGGCTTTTCGGAGATTCGGCATACGTATGGAAATAATAGGAGATGATTTGTATATTCCGCGCCAGGAGCATTATATGATCGAGAGTTTTTTGGACGGTTCCATTCTTACGGTGGCGGATGCCCCCTGGCCGGGTCTTACTCCCGACCTCTTGAGCGTATTTCTGGTTTTGGCTACACAGGCTAAGGGAAGTGTATTGATTCACCAGAAAATGTTTGAAAGCAGATTGTTCTTTGTGGACAAACTTATCGATATGGGAGCTAAAATTATCCTTTGCGATCCGCATAGGGCGACGGTTATCGGAGGAAATCACGAATCCCGACTCCGGGCGACGAAAATGACTTCTCCCGATATACGTGCGGGGATCGCTCTTTTAATAGCGGCTATGTCGGCCGAAGGAGTGAGTGAAATCGAGAATATCGATCAAATCGACAGAGGATACGAAAATATAGAGGAAAAACTGAATCGAATAGGGGCGAAAATATTGCGAGTGGATTAAATCCCGGGATTTTGAAATAAGGATAATTATATGGGCGTGCCTGTTTACGATAGGCCGCTCAAAGGGATTCCAATTTACAGGCTTTACCCTTGTCTTTGCATGCGGCTTTCAACTCCTCTATGGTTTTTCGATGTTCCGGATGTATGAGTTCGGGAGCTATTTCCGCAAGGGGCTCCAATACGAAGATGCGGGAGTTTATGAGAGGGTGGGGGATGGCGAGTTTTTTGTCTCGGATGATGATATCTCCGAAAAATAAAATATCGATATCTATGGGACGGGAGGTATAGCCGCAGAATTTCGTCGAACGCGCACGTCCCATTTTTTTTTCGATGGCGAGACAGCGTTCCAGTAAGTCGTGAGGGGATAATTCCGTCCTTACGGCAAGGGCAGCATTGATAAAAGGAGCGGAATTTTCCGAAAATCCCCATGGGGAAGTTTCATAAAAAGAGGAGACGGCTTCTATATATCCGCACGCTCTTTCGATGAGTTTTACGGCATTATTTAAATTTCCTATCCTATCTCCCGTATTACTGCCTAAGGACAGAAACGTTCGTGTCGTTTTCGGATCGGGCGACATATGTTTTCCGCAATGAATCAGTTGTCCGTTTTTTTTCTGTTGTAGTAAGATTTACCTCCTTTTTGAGGATTCGTACGGTTTTTATTCTGACTGTTTTTTGTCTTCTTTTGAGAAAACTCTTTTGTGGAGGAAAGACTGATATTTTGAGGAATAAATTCAGTGCTTCCGATATAACCGCATAAGTCGTTGATGATGTCTTCATCCTCTACGCTGTTTTTATTCCATATTATATAGGAGCGCTTCATATGATTGGCCGTGAGTAGAAACAGCATATCCCTTGTTTCCTTATCGGGTATCTCTTTTATTTTTTCGGCAAGTTTTTCGGCGATTTTCCCGTAATGCCTGAATTTTATACGATTGGTACTATAAGGAATCCGGCGAGGTTTTTCATTTAGTTTTTCTTGTAGCGGAAGAGGATACGGGGTGTCGATATCCAAACTGAAATTCGACATTATGGCAAGGTGATCCCATAGTTTATGTCTGAAATCGGGTATATCTCTCAAGTGCGGGTAAAGATTGCCCATTACGTCGATTACGATTTTTGCCGCTTTTGTTCTTTCGTCCCGGTCTTTTATGGTTAGCAGGTGCGAAACCATTGTCTGGATATTCCTCCCGTATTCCGGAAGTATTAATTTCTTTTTTTGTGTGTTATATTCCATCTTATAGGATATTGCTTTACAAGCTTAAAATAAAATTTATGGAAACCGATTATGTGAATATGCGTCACAAGGATTTTAGTTCCTCCATCAGACTACGCTGCAAATTTAATAAATTATTCGATTTGTTCTCGGGTCGGTCTAAATTTCTATGGAAAGTTTAGCATATTTTAACAATATTATCTTTTGCCCATGTTCTTGAAAAAATATTCGGGCTTTTTTATTATTTCCGCTACCGTCGACGGTCACTACTTTTCCTTTGCCGAATATGGGATGGATAACTTCCATTCCCGTGCGGATATCCTCGGGGTTTACGGGATGTGAATTTCCCGGCATTGTCCGGTAAAGGCTTTTCGGGCGGATAGGACGAGAGGGGGTAATGGAAAGACTTCTCTCGTGTCCGGATGTTTTTTCCTCGAGTGGCCTCCGGAAATTCCCCGTCTTTCGCAACAGCCCCTCCGGCCGGTTTATTCTTTGTTCCCCTATTCCGTCCACATAGCGATTGTCGATATCCTTGATGAAACGCGAAGGGCGGCATTGCATGATTTCTCCGTTTTTATATCTCGTGGCGGCATAGTATACCGAAAGGATATTTTTGGCTCGGGTTACGGCTACGTAAAACAGCCGGCGTTCCTCTTCGAGTTCGGATTGATTGTATTGGCTTTGGGAAGAGGGAAAGAGGTTTTCTTCTAAGCCGGTGATGAAAACATAGGGAAATTCGAGTCCTTTTGAAGCATGTATGGTCATCAGGGTGACGGAATCGGCGGATTTTTCTTCCTTGTCCTGGTCGGTGATGAGGGTTACGCCTTCGACGAATTTTTTCAGTTCTCCTCTTCTTCCTTCTTCGTACTCGGATTCGCAATAGGCTTTTATGCCGTTGAGAAGTTCCTGAATATTTTCTTTTCTGGACATTCCTTCCGGAGTATCGTCCAAACCGGGGTCGTTGTTTATACCGGCTTTTTTTATGATATAATCGGCCGTATTATATGCATTGTCTTCCGCAGCTTTGAGGCCGAAGTCTCGAATTAAATTGTGGAAATCGGTTAATTTTTTTCGGGTGGATTTTCCGATTTCTCTTTCGAAGGCCGTGCGGATATCGGCTACCGGATTCCCCGTTCCGGAAATATTTTCGGAATCGGGAATACCGGATATTATATCCCATACGGATATCGAATAGTTCCGGGCTATTTCTAAAATTTTGTTTACGGTGGTTTCTCCTATACCTCTTTTCGGATAATTGACAATCCGTTTGAACGACTCTTCGTCGTTATGATTTACCGTAAGGCGGAAATAGGCTAAAATATTTTTTATTTCCGCTCTCTGATAGAAAGATTGTCCTCCGTACACCCGGTAGGGTATATTGTAATACCGCATGGCTTCTTCCAATATGCGGGATTGCATATTGGTGCGATACAGGATGGCAAAATCGCCATAGGGTACGTGGAGGTTGTTGGCCATATTGAAGATATCCCTTCCAACGGAAAGTCCTTCTTCTTTATCCGAAAGCGCCCGTCTGACTCTTATTTTGTCGGAGGATTTTTTTTCGGAAAACAAAGATTTGGGGATTTGCTCCTTATTTTTGTCGATTATGCTGTTGGCCGCCTTGACGATGATGTCCGTAGAACGGTAGTTGCGTTCCAGTTTAAAAAGTTTGTAGTTCGGGTAATCCGTTTTGAAAGTCAGAATGTTTTCGATTCTGGCTCCCCGGAAAGAATATATGCTTTGCGCATCGTCGCCTACTACGCATATGTTATTGTGTTTTGCCGCCAATTGTTTTAAAATCAGGTATTGGGCATAGTTCGTATCCTGGTATTCGTCTACGAGTATATAAGCGAATTTTTCCTGATATTTTTCCAGACAGGACGGGTTCCTATAAAGCAATATATTGGTGTTCAATAATAAATCGTCGAAGTCCATAGCATCGTTTTTGCGGCATTTCATGGCATAAGCCGCATAAATTTCTCCCATCCTCGGCTTTTTTGCCATATTGTCGGCATTGATGATATTGGAGGAGTTCAGATAAGCTTCGTGTGTGATAAGATTGTTTTTGGCTATGGAAATCCGTCCCATCACTTCGCCCGGTCTGTAAATTCTGTCGTCTGCTCCCAATTCCTTTAAGACGGCTTTGATAACGTTTTTCGAGTCCTGAGTATCGTATATGACATAATCGGGCGTATAACCTATGGCTGCGGCTTCCATACGTAGGATTTTCGAAAAAACGGAGTGGAAAGTGCCCATCCATAAAGCGGATGCTTTGCCTGAACCTACGATTTCGGCTATCCGTTTTTGCATTTCTCGAGCGGCTTTGTTCGTAAAAGTGAGGGCCAGTATTTTATGGGGAGGAATGCCTTGCCGGAGCAGTTGGGCGATTCTGTAGGTGAGGACCCGGGTTTTACCCGAGCCTGCTCCGGCAATGACAAGAGAAGGCCCGTCCGTATGGATTACGGCCTCTAATTGTTGTTCGTTAAGTTGTTTTAGAAAATCTTCCTCCATTTTACTTTTTTCCGGCAATTGCAAAATTATAAAATAAACCCGTTACTGCAAATATGACTGTCCGGATTGAAGACTTCAATACCTATCCGATTTTCTTAGAACTGTTTTCTACTTAAAATACGTGAAAAATAGATTTGTATTGCGATGTTAAAGTTTCTCCGACTTGATTTTTCAGAGTGCTTTCGGCGGAGGGAGGGGGATTCGAACCCCCGGTACGATAAATTCGTACGGCAGTTTAGCAAACTGCTGGTTTCAGCCACTCACCCATCCCTCCCGAGGAGTTTTGAGATTGCAAAAATAGGGGATTAATTCGATTCTGCAAATTATTTTCCGAGAAAAACTATTATATTTGCTCCCGTTCGATGCAAAAAGCAGTATATGTCGGAACTTT
This sequence comes from Marinifilaceae bacterium, assembly GCA_041846495.1. Classification (GTDB taxonomy): domain Bacteria; phylum Bacteroidota; class Bacteroidia; order Bacteroidales; family Marinifilaceae; genus JBGZEX01. Next base: position 15,128 of record JBGZEX010000032.1, on the reverse strand, counting down.
CTTCCCGTTTGTTTTGGTTTAATCCCGATTGCGAATTGGCTGTGGCCGACGGGCATATGTATTATACTCCACCTAAGAATATAGCCGGGATGGAGAGAGACCTCGCTTATTTGCCGGTATATTATGCCGGAGCTTCGGATGCCGTGTTGGTGGAAGACTTGCCTTCGGGGCGTTTTTTGCAGGAGGAAGAGGATTTATGGTTGCGCCGGCTGCCCCGTTTGATACTTCGAGAAGAAACGGATTCGAGTTCTTCTTATCTTTTTACGCCTTGGGGATGGAGCCCCCGGGCGGTGGCGGTTGCGGAACGCATGGGTGCGGAGAGCAGGGAATGGAAAGCGGAATATCGGGATTTGTATTCCCGAATGACGGGAGTCGGGGTACTTAAAAAACTCCATGAAGTTTCCGAATTCGATTCCGGAGATTCTTTGAAAACTCTTTGGGAAACTTCGGTTGTCCCGATGCGGACAACTTCTTTGAAGGAAGTGATTTCTATGGTGGAATCTGGGCCTTCGGTGATAAAACTTCCGTGGTCGTCGTCGGGGAAAGGAGTGCGGATGATCGAGACTTGGAATCTTAAGGAAGAGGAATGGGTGAGCGGAGGCATAAGGCGTCAGGGGTATGTGACGGTCGAGCCTTTTTTGGACAGGGTGGAAGATTTTGCCATGGAGTTTTATATGGAGCGGGGAAGGGCCGTATTCTGCGGACTTTCTTATTTCCGGACGGGAAATTCCGGAGAATACGGATGGAATTTTTTAGGTCCTCAGCAAAGGATTTACGATAAGTTATCCGCTTGTATAAGCCGGGAGGATCTCATGGATTTGAGTCGACGCCTGGAATATGTTTTGACGGGAATCTACGGCTCCGTTTACGAAGGTTATATGGGAGTGGACATGATGATATACCGCGACGGCAAAGACGGTTTCCGGTTGCATCCTTGTGTGGAGGTGAATCTCAGATATACCATGGGCGTTTTGGCTTTGTATTTGAGTGAAAGGAATTTGGAAGAGGAAAGCGAGGGGAGGTTTTTTATCCGTTTCTTTAAAAATTCTTCTTTGCTTTCGGCATTCGATTCCTCTATGAAAGAAAGATATCCTTTGCATATGTGCGGAGGACGGATAAAGGACGGTTATAAAGCCTTGAATCCTATTGACGGGGCAACGTGTTTTTTAGCTTATATCGTGGTGAAACCGGCTTGTCTTTTCAATGCGTTATTTTAAAAATAAGTTCTTTAAGGAGCTGATAAGGGTCGAAATAACCTTCTCCTCCGCCTTTTGTCCGGATGTCGTATTCTCTCGATAAGCTTATTATCTCGGCGCATTTCATGGCGTTGTAAATTTTGGATGCCGTTTCGTAATCTTTAAGGAAAAAGGGATTTATGCCTAATAAAGAAGCCAATTCGTTTCTGTTGTGTCGATTGCGTTTTTCGTAATGATAGGTCAAAATGCGTTTGAAATTCAGAAAAATGAGGGCGATGCTTTGAGATACGGGATTTTTAGCGGGATTGGAAGCAAAATAGTTGATAATGCGATGGATTTTCAGGTGATTCTTTGCATTGATGGCATCGATGAGTTCGAAATTATTGAATTCTTTGCTTATGCCGATATGATTTTCGATGAATTCTTCGGTGATTATTCCGTCTTTTGGGCCGGCAAGGCGAAGTTTGTCGATTTCGTTTGCAATTTTGCTCAAATCGTTGCCGAGACTTTCGGATAAAATAGTTGCCGCTTTGGGATGGAGTTCCATTTTATTTTCCCTGCAATGGTTTATAATCCATTCCGGGAGTTCGGATTCGTATATTTTTTTGCTTTCGAAAACAGCTGCCTCGGAATTTTTCGATAAAGATTTGAAAACCGATAGACGCATATCCGGTTTTTTGTTTTTATAGGCAAATACGAGTACGGAAGTTTTTTGCATATTTTCGATATAGGGTTGGAGGTTGGAGAAATCTTTGATGTTTTGAGCTTCTCTGACGATGATTACCCGTCTTTTGGCCATTACCGGATATTGGCGGGCATAGTCGCATACGGTGGTCATGGAAACGGAATCTCCGTATAAAATATCCATATTGAATGCTTTCTCTTCTTCCGACAATGCATTTTTTTCGATGAAATCGGCTATTTTGTCGATATAATAGGTTTCGTTTCCATGTAAAAAATAAATGGAGCGGTATTTGCCGGCATTGCATTCCCGTATGATTTCGTAGTATTTCATATTAAATAGGATAGAGATTTACAATTGTTTTTTCTATTTCTGATTTATTTTCCGCTTCGATTTTATTGACGAATTCTTCGATTTCGTAGTCTTCGCCCATAGGGTCGTAGGCGGCTTTTAAATTATGTCCGAATATAACGGCAACCGATTGCCAAAACAAAGCATTCAGCGTACCTCTATATTCTTTTATATGGGCAAAGGTGGAATTTTCGGTTTCGCGGTAGATGAGTTTTATAAGGATTTTTCCTTGAGAAATACTTAGGTTTTTAACGGGTTTTTTAAATTCGTGCATAAGAGATTTGTATTCCGCTTTCAGAAATTTTCTTTTTTCTTTTTTTTTCTCCATCGTTTGCATTTTTTGTTCGATGATTTGCAGACGTTGAGCGGCGATGCGGGCATACGGATACGTTTTCCGGACATTGTATTCGAGGCGGGCGCGTCTTTTGCGTTCCTTTTCATAATATTCCCGGGATTTTTTATGTGCGGTGATAACGACTTCGGGAAGGGCGATAGTATCTCGGTAATAGGCGGCAGTTTGGCATAGAGCCGTTTTTTCGGGGAATAAAATGCGGGTAAGGATAAGTATGAATAATAATATTCGTAGCATGATATGAATTATTTTCGTACTTTTGTACAAAAGTACGAAAATTTGCCGGAAGTGGAAAAGTGGTTCGAAATAAAGACTAATCGTAAAAATGTGGAGAGAGGAGATATTCTGGTAGCGGAGCCTTTTATGTCGGGGGATATTTTTTCCCGGGCGGTGGTTTATATGGTGGAGTCTTCTTCGCACGGAAGTATGGGGCTTGTGCTTAATAAAGCCTTGGATGTGGGACTCTCGGAAATCGTAAAAGAGGCGGGAGATATTCATGCTCCGGTTTATTGCGGAGGACCGGTGGGAAGGGAACATCTTTTTTATCTTCATACCTACGGCGCATTGAAGGGCTCCGTATTCGTAAAAGACGGGGTTTATTTCGGGGGGGATTTTCGGGAATTATTGGAAGGTTTGAGAACTTCCCGTATGGAAATCGATGACATCCGTTTTTTTGCAGGTTACAGCGGTTGGGAAAGCGGACAATTGGAAGTGGAGTTGGAACGTAATATATGGATTGTGGGAGATATGAATAAATCGGATTTATTTGGGAATAGAAGGAAAGATTTATGGGCTCATGTATTGGAAATGATGGGAGGAAAATATAAATTATGGTCGTATTTTCCGGAGAATCCGGAATGGAATTGAGAAAATATAAAAGTAGATCGCTCTATCGCTCTCCTTTAGCGGGAGGGAGGAAAGTCCGGGCAACGAAGGGCATCGCTCTTCCTAACGGGAAGATGCTCGTGAGGGTATGGTAGCGTAACAGAAAATAACCGTTCGTTTTCAAACGAATAAGGGTGAAAAGGCGGGGTAAGAGCCCACCGGTATTGCGGGTGACCGTAATAGCCGTACGTCCAGCGAGTTGCAAGACCATGTATATCGGTGTTTGAGGTCTGCCCGACCGAGCCGAGGGGTAGGTCGCTTGAGCCGTATAGCGATATGCGGTTTAGATAAATGATAGAGACCGAAAGGTACAGAACCCGGCTTATAGATCTACTTTTTTTATTATATTGAGATATGGAATCTATAAAAGAAATATTTAAAATCGGGTACGGGCCCTCTTCGAGTCATACGATGGGTCCCAGCCGGGCAGCCGTTCATTTTAGAGAGAGATATCCGGATGCGGACGGATTTCGCGTGACCTTATACGGAAGTCTTGCACTTACGGGCAGGGGACACGGTACGGATATCGCCGTGAAAAATGTGTTGAACAGCTGCGATAATGTGGAGATCATATGGAACGGCGGGGAGAGTTTGCCTCATCATCCCAACGGGATGTTGTTCGAAGCTTTTAAGAAAAGAAAAATTTTGGATTCTTGGGAAGTCTACAGCATAGGAGGAGGAAATTTATGGGACGATAGGGGAAGTTTCACACCTGCCGAGGTATATCCTTCGACCAATATGGAACAAATATTGTCGTGGTGCAACAGAGAAGGAGCTACTTTTGTAGATTATGTAACCGAATACGAGGGGATGGAAGTTTTGGATTATCTCAAGGAGGTATGGGAACGGATGCAACAGGCGATAGAAAACGGATTGAACAACGAAGGTCCTCTTCCCGGTACTTTGAAATTGGCGCGCAAAGCGAGTTCCTACGGAGTAAAAGCGAAAGAAGCTTCTTCGTTTACCCAGGCTATCGGAATGCTGTTTGCCGCAGCGCTTGCCGTAGCTGAGGAAAATGCCGGCGGAGGAGTGGTGGTGACGGCTCCCACTTGCGGTTCTTGCGGGGTGTTACCTGCCGTATTGTATTTTTTGAAGCATTATCATAATATGTCCGATGCGAGGATAATAAGAGGATTGGCGACGGCCGGTCTCATAGGAAATATTGTGAAAAGCAACGGTTCCATTTCCGGAGCCGAGGTGGGGTGTCAGGGGGAAATAGGTACGGCTTGTTCCATGGCGGCGGGAGCTGCGGCTCAGATATGGGGCGGAACCCCCAATCAGATAGAATATGCTGCCGAAATGGCATTCGAACATAATTTGGGATTGACTTGCGACCCCATAGAAGGGTATGTCCAGATTCCTTGTATCGAAAGAAATGCATTCGGAGCTCAAAAAGCGAGAGAGTGTGCCAGTTATGCATTGTTGTCGGACGGCTGCCATATGGTTTCTTTCGACGAGGTGGTGGAAACCATGATGCAGACGGGGAGGGATATGCAGTCGAAGTACAGGGAAACCGGTCAAGGCGGTTTGGCGAGGGTTTTTGTGACTAAGCCTTATATGGGCGGAACTTAAAATCGGAAAGGATATGGCGGAAAGAGTTAAATTATACGTATGGGGTGTTTTATACGAAATGGCGAATGCCGGAGCTTACGCTCTTTTGCTTACGGACGAATCGGGGAAGCGGAGATTGCCGATAGTGATCGGCTTGGCCGAAGCCCGTACCATTGCCTTTATATTGGAAGGACGCCGTTCCCGGCGACCTTTTACTCACGAGTTGATGAAAAATACGGTTGCGGCATTCGGAGGCGTATTGCAGGAAATATCCATTTATCGTTTTGACGAGAATATTTTTTATTCCGAACTTTTTTTCACATTGGGAAATAAAAGTATAAGAATAGATTCGAGAACATCGGATGCCATCGCTTTGGCATTGATGTGGAGATGTCCTATTTATATGCATAAAGATATTTTCGATGCAATGAGTTTGAAATCGGAAGTTTATGGGAAGATGGCATCCCCTTCTTCCGTCGCTGACTATACGGAGGAAGAACTGGAAGAACTTTTAAGAAAAGCGGTGGAAAAAGAGGATTATGAGAAAGCTTCCGAGTGGAGGGATATTTTGCGTATGAAGAGGGGAGAAAATAAAGATGATGAAAAAAACTGATTTAGATGCGGGAAAAATGGATTTGGATTACAAAAACACATTGACTTTTATCAGTCCGGAAGAAGTGAATGTCCTTTATCCGGAGGCCGTACGAGCGTTGAAAAACCTTCGGGAAAGAAAAACCGCCGGGAGCGAGTTTCTGGGATGGTTGGATTTGCCGCTACGTATGGGAGATGTGGAACTTTTGCGTATGGAACGGACGGCCGTCCGTTTGAGAAAGCTTGCAAAAATTACGATAGTCGTAGGTATAGGAGGTTCTTATCTCGGAGCCAAAGCGGTTATAGATATGTTATCGCCGAATTTCGGATGTAAGGAAGAAGCGGAGGTGATATTCGCCGGTTATAATTTGGGAGAAGATTATATGTATGAACTTCTCGCTTATCTCGAAGACCGGGATTTTAATCTTTGCGTGATTTCCAAATCCGGAACGACGACGGAGCCTGCGGTCGCTTTTCGGTTTTTCAGAGAGCTGCTGGAGCGGAAATATTCGAAAAAGGCGACGGAACATATTATTGCCGTTACCGACGAGCATAAAGGAATGCTTCACGATATGGCGGTGCGGGAAGGTTATGAAACCTTTGTCGTCCCCGACGATGTGGGAGGACGCTATTCCGTGCTTTCCGCCGTAGGTTTGTTACCCGTTGCCGTTGCCGGTTATGACATACGGGAAATTGTTAAAGGAGCGGCCGATATGCGGAACGATATTTTCAATGGGAAAAACGATGCGGCTTTGAAGTATGCATGTGTACGCAATGCTTTATACCGGAAAGGCTTTTGCGTGGAGATATTGGCTAACTTCCATCCGAAACTTCATTTTTTAGCCGAATGGTGGAGGCAGTTGTTCGGGGAAAGCGAGGGGAAAGAGGGGAAGGGAATATTTCCTGCTACGGCCGATTTTACGACGGATTTGCATTCTATAGGACAATATATTCAAGAAGGTAGAAGAATGCTTATGGAAACCGTAGTTTCGGTTGAAAAAACCGGCTGCCGGCTTTGTATTCCATTTGATACGGAAGATGCCGACGGGTTGAATTATATGGGAGGTAAACGCGTCGACGAGGTTAATAAAATGGCGGAGTTGGGGACACGTATCGCACATAAAGAGGGAGGAGTTCCCAATATGTCGATTAAAATGCCGGCGTTGACTCCTTATCATATCGGGCGGTTGTTTTATTTTTTCGAAATAGCTTGCGGAATTTCCGGACAGTTGTTGGGAGTGAATCCTTTCGATCAGCCGGGAGTGGAAGCCTATAAGAAAAATATGTTTGCATTGCTCGGAAAACCCGGATACGAAGAAGAAGGCGAACGTCTGAGGAAGAATGCTTTTTATGAATAGCGCCGTATGATGGAGATTTCGTTTTTATAACGGCTTTGTATGAATTTGTCCCATTTCTATTTGGCGGGAGTTTTTTGATGATGGCATGGAATTTGCAATTGCTTTCGTTAATTAGAGAAATAATAATTTAGTGGTTTATATTATGAGAAGAAGAAGAAATTTTTATTTGTTATCGGTTTTGATTGTCACGGTTTTATTCGGTGCATGCTCTAAGGATAAGGAGGAAGAATGGAGCCGGAATTATAAAAAAGAGACCTTGGCTCTGAAGATGAACGGAAAGGAAATAACAAGGGGAGAGGTGGATTGTGAGAGGAAAGGCGATAAACTGAAACTCGTATTGAAAGGTATTGTTTTGGGGGAAGATAAAGAAGCCGTAGTATTTTCGGACCTTCCCGTAAATGGCGACGATTTTAAAGGAGAAGTTTCCAATTCCATACGTAAAATCAAGGTGGAAGGAAATGTCCGGAATGAAAAACTGATCCTCGATGTAAGTATCGTACGTATTTCTCCTTTGTCGGGGAAATGGGATGTTGCCGAATGGGAGTATGCGGATGGTGAGGGAAGGAAAAGTATGCTGCCTTATGTATGGATAAAATTCGATGCAAAAGCCGAAGACGGCATGATTGAAATTCCTAATTTGGGGAAATCACCTGCGGAGGATTTATTGAAATCTGCGCGTACCAGCCTTAGTATCGGATTTAAGACCTTGGTAGAATACGTAAAGGCTGATTTCAGTGAATCGGGGAATCTGAAAATTAGCTATAAGGAGGTCGGAAATAATAAAGCAAATGTTTTGGAATTGGAATATTTCATTCGTCCGGAAAATAAACTATACTTGGCGATGTCCGAGGAGTTTATTCAGGAGATGATTCAAAAATTGAAAAATGAGGATATGAAATCCAATTCCACCCCTACTCTGCCCGGTCTTTATCAAGGAGAAGGATATATGGCTCTGCCCGTATTGTATAAGGAAGATGCCGGTAATATGGTATTTTATGTAACCGGAGAAATGGCAGCACCCTATCTTTCCATTATAGAGGAAACGGTTATTCCCCGGTTGGAGGATGAAGAAGAGAAAGAAGACTATATCGAAAAATTGAAGTTCGTAAAAGGTATTTTCGAGCAACTGAAATCTGTGGAATTCGGTTTGGTTTTTAAGAAGTAAAGATATTCGTAAACATCAAACCGGGCGTCCCCTGAAAGATTCTCTGTCAATTTTTCAGGGGCGCTTCATTTCGAGGCATAATACCTCCTCACATTCCGGGACCGGAGAGCGTTATTTGCGAATTCATTTTCAGTATTTCGTCAATATGGGTACGGTCGTTCCAAAGCCGGGGTATTTTGTGCTGGCCGCCCAACTTTCCTTTTTCTTTCAGCCATGCATTGAAAAGCCCCGGGCGGGCTTTGTGGATAACGAGGCGTTTTAAGGAGGAAAGGCGTTTCGCCTCGTAATCCGAATTCAATTCCCGGAGGCTTTCGTCCAAAATATCGGCGAATACCTCGATGTCTTCGGGAGGAACGGAGAATTCGACTATCCATTCGTGGGCTCCCCGGTTTTTATTGTCCATAAATACGGGGGCAGCCGTAAATTCGAAAACCGAAGCTCCGGTTTTTTCGCATGCCGTTTTCAGTCCCGACAAAGCGTTGTCGATTATGAGCTCTTCTCCGAAAGCGTTTATGAAAAGTTTTGTTCTTCCGGTGATTTTGAATTTATAAGGATTTTTGGATGTGAACTTTACGGTGTCTCCGATCATATAACGCCATAAACCTCCGCTCGTGGATATGAGCATGGCATAATTTACGCCCAATTCGATTTCTTCTAATTTCCGGGCATTGCAGCCGGGAGCATGCATTTCGTTTACCGGAAGGAATTCGTAATATACGCCATAATCGAGCATGAGGAGCATGGAGCTGTCCTCGGGATCATCCTGAAGTCCGAAAAACCCTTCGGAGGCATTGTAAGTCTCCATATATTTCATTTTGGGAGCGGGAAGAAGTCTCCGATATTCCGCGCGATAGGGCGAGAAACCGATACCGCCGTGGATGAATAATTCCATATTCGGCCATACTTCATGGAGGTCGGATTTACCGGTGAATTCGAGTATCCGGTTGATAAGCGAGAGGAACCATGAGGGAACTCCGGCTAATATGCGAACATCTTTGTTTATCGTATTCCGGCAAACTTTTTCGATTTTCTTTTCCCAATCACTCATCAGCATGGTTGAAGCTCCGGGAGTTTTCATCCTGTTGGCCCAAAACGGAGTGTTGGATATCAATATGGCCGAAAGATCGCCGAAGCGGCAGTTTTTGTTGGATTTGTGGATTTCGCTGCTCCCGCCCAAAGCCAGGGTTTTCCCGGCAAAAGCTTTGGAATCCGGGTAAAGGGCATTGAAAATCGCTATGGTATCCCGTCCTCCTCGGAAATGGCATTCCTCTAAGAGGGTGGGACTTATGGGTATGAATTTGCTTTTGGCATTCGTCGTACCCGAGGATTTGGCAAACCACTTGATGTCTTCCGGCCATAAGAGATTCTTTTCTCCGTTCATGGTACGGAGAATGAAATCGCTTATATCTTCGTAAGAAACCACGGGTAATCTTTTCCGAAAACTCTCGCTCGAACCTATGGAGGAAAATCCGTATTTCTTTCCGTATTCCGTACCGGATGCTGCGGATACCAATTTTTTCAGGACTTCTTCCTGAATCTCCTGAGGCCGGTTTTCGAATGCTTTTATGGCAGATAGTCTCTTTTTGGTGAACAGGGATATGGCTTTGTTTATAAAGGGCATATGTTTTTAGAAATTTAGTTTTAGTTGTTCGTCGCAGCATCTGAAACTTCTGCGATGGTAGGGGGAAAGTCCGTATTTTTGTATTTGCCGCCTATGCTCCTGCGTAGGATAACCTTTGTTTTGCTTCCAGTTGTAGGAGGGGTATTCCCCGTCTGCAAATTCCATATATTCGTCGCGATGGGTTTTGGCTAAAACGGATGCGGCGGCTATGGAGGCATAACGGGCATCTCCTTTCACGATGCAGGCATAGGGAATATTCGCATAAGGTTTGAAGCGGTTGCCGTCGACGATAATATAACCGGGTCGGAGTTTCAATCCTTCCAATGCCTTATGCATGGCGAGAATGGAAGCGTTGAGTATGTTGATGCGATCGATTTCTTCGGCCGAAACCGAAGCTACGCACCAGGCTTGGGCTTTTTCCTCTATTACGTGGCGCAGTCTCCGTCTTTCCTTAAGACTGAGTTGTTTGGAGTCGTTGATTCCTTCTTCCGAAAAGGCGGGAGGAAGGATGACGGCTGCGGCAAATACGGGACCGGCAAGACAGCCCCGTCCGGCTTCGTCGCATCCGGCCTCTAAAAAGTCCTGTTGATAATATAATGAAAGCATGGGCGTTTTTGATAATTGCAAACTTACGCAAAAATCTCGATTTATACATGTTTCGATCGAAAAACAATAGTTTCGCCTTGAGTGGAATACGGAGGTAAACTTTTAAGGAAATATTTGCGATAGATGAAATCGATATTTATATTTGTAATGTACTTCAAATGATAATGTATGCTCTCTAAAGACGAAGCCAAAGAGATGCGGACGGCCTTTTGGAAAGGGTTTAAAAATTATTGTGCTCAAAAACGAATTCGTTATCGTTGGGTGCTTACCGGATTGCGTATTCCTTCTACGCAACTGAAATTTTATGCCGATAAAAACAAGGCTTTGGTTATGTTCCAAATCGACCATAGAAATACATTGACGCGTTATTATATATACGAAATTTTTCAATCTTATTTTCAGTTGTTCCGAGAATATTGCGGGCCGGATTTGAAGTGGGAAGAGGACTATGAAGGGGTGGAAGAGCATAAGGTTTCGGCTATTTATTTTGAAATTTCCGGAGTCGGTATTTATAATATCGGGGATTGGGAAAAAATATATGCCTTCTTCGTTCAAAAAATGCCCCTTTTGGAAAAGGTTTATTTTGATTTTAAGGATCTTATAATAGAAAGAATCAAGTCGGAAAGAAGATAGATTTTGAAAACTTAACAGAAGTTTTTAGAATCAATATGGATTATGAAATATATTTATCATTTTGATATAAAAGTCGAATAAAATTATTATTTTTGACAAACATACAAGCATGAGTGATATTTCAAACAAATAGTTATAAATTTAACAACAGGCTTGTGGGATTTGAATTAAAATTAAATAAACAATTATGGAAAAATTTATATCGGCAGCGGCAGCGGCAGCAAAAATCAAGGATGGGATGACCGTTATGATAGGCGGTTTCCTGGCTAACGGAACACCGGAGAAGATTATAGACGAATTGGTGAAAACCGGAGTGAAGAATTTGACGCTTATTGTAAACGATACGGCTTATCCCGACAGGGGATGCGGAAAATTGATAGTCAACAAACAAATCAAAAAATTGATTGTTTCCCATATAGGGACGAATCCTCATACGAGCGAGCAGATGAATAGCGGGGAATTGGAGATAGAATTTTGTCCTCAGGGGAGTTTGGCCGAGAGGGTAAGGGCCGGAGGATACGGACTCGGAGGGGTGTTGACGCCCACCGGACTGGGTACGATTGTGGCCGAGGGGAAAAGGGTAATAGAAGTGGACGGTAAGGAATATTTGTTGGAAAAGCCGATTCATGCCGATGTGGCTTTGATTCGCGGAAGTGTGGGAGATAAGTCGGGGAACCTGATTTATAAAGGGACTACGAATAATTTCAATTCTCTTATGGCTACGGCTGCGGAGACGGTGATCGCCGAAGTCGGGGAATTGGTCGAAGTCGGGGAGTTGAGCCCGGAAACCGTGCACACCCCTTCTATATTTGTGGATTATATCGTAAAATAAATATTATGGAAAAATCATTGATAAGATTGAGGATGAGCGCTCATGATGCTCATTACGGGGGCAATTTGGTGGATGGAGCCCGGATGTTGCAGTTGTTCGGGGATGTAGCTACCGAACTTTTGATTATGCATGACGGAGACGAAGGGTTATTTGCCGGTTACGATAAGGTGGAATTTCTGGCTCCCGTTTTTGCCGGCGATTATATCGAGGCTTCGGGAGAAATCGTGAGTGTGGGGAATTCTTCGCGTAAAATGGTATTCGAAGCGAAAAAGGTGATTGCTCCGCGTACGGATATTTCGGCTTCCGCTGCGGACGTATTGGAAGAACCTGTGGTTGTATGCCGTGCCAGCGGCACTTGCGTCGTTCCTAAAAAATGTCAAAGAAAAAATTAGAACAGGATGGAAAAACTTATAATAACGGCAGCCATATGCGGAGCCGAAGTCATGAAGGAGCAAAATCCCGCTATTCCTTACACAGTGGATGAAATAGTGCGCGAAGCCAAATCCGCTTATGATGCGGGGGCTGCGGTAATCCATGTACATGTGCGGGAAGATGACGGGACTCCTACCCAAAGTAAAGAGAGGTTTAAACTTTGTATGGATGCCATCAAGAAAGAATGTCCCGATGCCATCCTTATCCCTTCTACCGGAGGAGCGGTAGGAATGACTGCCGAAGAAAGGCTTCAACCTACCGAACTTTTTCCCGAAATGGCGACTTTGGATTGCGGCACCTGTAATTTCGGAGATGAGGTTTTTGAAAATACCATGCCGATGATGCGGGCTTTCGGCAAGAGGATGTTGGAAAATAATATAAAACCGGAATACGAATGCTTTGAGATGGGGCATTTGGATACCGTTTTGCGAATGGCTGCCAAAGGGGAAGTGCCGGGAATGCCCATGCAGTTCAACTTTGTGCTCGGCGTGCCGGGATGTACTCCCGCTACCGTTCAAAACCTCGTATGGTTGGTGAATGCCGTTCCCGCCGGATGTACGTGGACGGCAACCGGAATAGGGCGCAATGCATTCACGCTTGCGGCTCCGGCTATCGTTATGGGGGGGCATGTGAGGGTAGGCTTCGAGGATAATATTTATTTGTCGAAAGGCGTATTGGCGAAATCCAACGGAGAGTTGGTGGAAAAGGTGGTACGGCTTGCCGGAGAACTCGGACGGCCTGTGGCCAATCCCGCCGAAGCCCGGAAAATACTCGGTCTGAAATGATTTTAACAAACAAAACATATTTCGAATGAAAAAAGGAAATAAATACGGAATACACAGGGTTATCGAACCTAAAGGCGTTTTACCCCAACCCGCCGATAAAATCGATAATAATATGGATGAGATATACGATAATGAAATTCTTATCGATGTAAAAACATTGAATATCGATTCCGCCAGTTTTACGCAAATCGAAGAGCAGGCTAAGGGAGATAAGGCCAAGATTGCCGAAATCATGTTGGATATCGTCGCCAAACAGGGGAAGCATCGGAATCCCGTAACCGGCTCCGGCGGGATGCTTTTGGGAGTTGTGGAAAAAATAGGGGATGCCCTTGTCGGGAAAACCGATTTGAAAGTGGGGGACAAGATTGCGACTCTCGTATCTCTTTCTCTTACCCCTTTGAGAATAGACAGGATAAAAGACATACGTCCCGATATAGATCAGGTGGATATAGACGGAAAAGCGATTTTGTTCGAAAGCGGGATATATGCGAAGATTCCCGATGATCTTCCCGAAAACTTAGCATTGTCCGCTTTGGATGTAGCGGGAGCTCCCGCACAGACGGCGAAATTAGTGAAGCCGGGAGATACGGTGCTTATCATCGGGGCCGGAGGAAAATCCGGAATGCTTTGTTGCTACGAGGCTCGGAAAAGAGCCGGAATAACCGGTAAGGTTATCGGGTTATGCCATTCCCGGAAAAGTACCGAACGTTTGAAAAAATTGGGATTCTGCAATTACGTATTCTCTGCAGATGCCACCCAACCGGTACCCGTATTGGAGAAGATAGAAGAGATTACGGGAGGTGAGATGTGCGATCTTACGATTAATAATGTGAATATTCCCGATACGGAGATGACATCCATACTTTGCACTAAAGATACGGGTTTGGTGTATTTCTTTTCCATGGCGACAAGCTTTACGAAAGCGGCTTTGGGTGCCGAAGGCGTGGGAAGCGATGTGAAAATGCTTATCGGAAACGGATATACTAAAGGGCATGCGGAAATCACCTTGCAAGAACTCAGGGAAAGCGAAGCCTTGCGTAAGATATTTACGGAATTATATGCTTGAACCTTGTTTATAAAAGCTTATTATACGGTTTAATATGGTTGAGAGCAGACGAAAAGAGTTTTTCCCGAATGTGTCGGATCGAGATTGGAACGATTGGCATTGGCAGGTAAAAAACAGGATAGAGACCTTGGAGGAACTTAAAAAATATATAGCACTGACGGAGGATGAAGAAAATGGGGTGAGGGAATCGTTGAAAACCTTGAGAATGGCTATAACTCCCTATTATTTGAGTCTTATAGACCCCGACGACCCGAATTGTCCCGTTAGAAAACAGTCTATCCCTACGATAAACGAGCTACACCGTTCTTCCGCCGATTTGGAAGATCCTTTACACGAGGATAGCGATTCTCCGGTACCGGGACTTACGCACCGTTATCCCGACAGGGTTTTGTTCCTGATTACCGATATGTGTTCCATGTATTGCCGGCATTGTACCCGCCGGCGTTTTGCCGGGCAGCACGATGCGGCCACTCCTACCGAACGTATCGATAAATGCATAGACTATATAGCCCGCACTCCCGAAGTACGGGATGTGCTCTTGTCCGGAGGCGATGCTCTTTTGGTGAGCGACGAAAGATTGGAATACATCATAAAACGTTTGCGGGAAATCCCCCATGTGGAGATTATACGTATAGGCTCGAGGACACCCGTCGTTTTACCCCAGCGAATTACGCCCCAATTGGTGGAAATGCTTAAGAAATACCATCCCGTTTGGCTGAATACGCATTTCAATCATCCCAACGAGATTACTTCGGAATCGGCGGCCGCCTGCGAACGTTTGGCGGATGCCGGTATTCCTCTCGGCAACCAATCGGTACTTCTGCGTGGAATAAACGACTGTTCTTATGTGATGAAGAAATTGGTACATGAATTGGTGAAGATACGCGTGCGTCCTTATTACATATACGTATGCGATTTATCCATGGGAATAGAACATTTCCGTACCCCGGTTTCGGGGTTTGTGTAACCTGATCGCTCTTCTCTCCGTCTATTCCGATAGAGGTGAGGGCAAAATCCTCCAC
>JBGZEX010000031.1:0-3516 GCA_041846495.1 Marinifilaceae bacterium | reverse complement strand
TACTTTTTTATTCTCTCTGCCAATATTTTTTCGACTTCGGATTCGTATTTTTTGAAATCTTCCGACAGGAATTCCGTATAGTTCATTTGTTTATAGATATTGATAAGCCGTTTGAAATACGGATTCACTTCGTTGAAGGAATCGAAGTCGAAATCGGATTTTACGATACGGATGATGCTTTCGAGCATATGTTTCTGCCGTTTCATGGAGGTGGAGCCGTCTATGTCGTCGAAGGCGTCCTGTTGAAGGATGACGAAGTCGATGAGTTCGGATTTCCAATAAATCACATGATAGTCTACGGGCACTCCGTCGTCTCCCAATATGTCGATCTGTTCCGCCGTTTCCCGTCCTCTTATCAGCATGTTGCGGACTTCGTTTACCGAACGCACCCAGGTGGCGGATATGTTTTCCGATGCGAATTTTTCGAATTCGGGATATTCCAAATATTTGGAGTAGGAGTCCAGGGTGTCGATGGCCGGATATCTCTTGGCGTCGGCACGGGCTTGAGAGAGGGCATAGAAGCAGCGGGCGACTTTTTTGGTGGACTCCGTTACCGGCTCCTTAAGGTTTCCGCCGGCAGGGGATACCGTGCCTATAAAGGTTACGGAACCGGTTTTCCCGTTATTCAGAAATACCATTCCGGCACGGGCGTAGAAATTGGATATGATGGCTGAGAGGTCCATGGGGAAAGCGTCCTGTCCGGGAAGTTCCTCCATGCGGTTGGACATCTCGCGCAGGGCTTGAGCCCACCGGGAGGTGGAGTCTGCCAGAAGGAGGACCTTCATGCCCATGGCGCGATAATATTCTCCTATGGTCATTGCCGTGTATACCGAAGCTTCGCGGGCAGCCACCGGCATATTGGAGGTGTTGGCTATGATGGTGGTGCGTTCGTATAGTTTGCGTCCCGAGCGCGGGTCGTCCAATTCCGGAAATTCCGTGAATATTTCCACCACTTCGTTGGCCCGTTCTCCGCAGGCGGCCATGATGATGACGTCGGCGTCGGCGAAACGGGCGAGGGAATGCTGGAGTACGGTTTTACCCGTACCGAAAGGACCGGGAATAAAACCGGTTCCCCCTTCGAGGATGGGGTTCATGGTGTCGATGACCCGTATGCCCGTTTCCATTTGACGGATAGGACGGGGTTTTTCGGCATAGGCCCGGATGGGAACCTTGACCGGCCATTTTTGTACCATGGAAACGGGAAATTCTTTCCCCGTTTCGTCCGTCACTACGGCTACGGTATCTTTAATGGTGTATTTCCCGGCGGGAGCTACGGATTTTACGGTGTATTCCCCTTTCATGGAAAAGGGAAGCATGATTTTATGGTCCAGCCAGTTTTCTTTTACGTTTCCCAACCAGTCCGCAGCTTTCACCCGATCGCCGGGATTGGCTATGGGGGCGAACTCCCATTCCTTATCGTCTTCCAAAGGAGAGGTGTACTCCCCTCGTTTTAAGAATACCCCCTGCATTTTGTCGAGGTCGTTTTGAAGTCCGTCGAAGTTTTTCGACAAAAGTCCGGGACCCAAACTTACTTCCAACATATGGTTTTCGAATTCTACGGTATTTCCCGGCCGGAGTCCCCGGGTGCTTTCAAACACCTGAACGTATGCGATGTCGCCCACGACCTTTATGACTTCCGCCATTAGCCGCTCTTCCTTCAAATGGATGAAGCATATCTCATTTTGTGAAACGGCACCTTCTACCTTTACGAGTACAAGGTTGGAGATGATGCTGTAAACTTTACCTATTGTTTTGTTCATTTTATATTTTATTGTAATTTGTTTCTGCTGTAAACCGGATTAGCGGAATTCTTCGCCGAAGCGGAAGGACGTCCGGAATCTTTCCACCATTTCCGTGAATATCCGCCTTCCCGTTTCCGACTTCATGCCTATCCATCTTTCGACTATGGACAGGCAGATGAGAAAGGCCACGATGTTTTCCAAACGGAAATATTTGAAAGTGATACGGCTATCGATAAAATCCCATATCATCATGTCCAATTTCCGTTCCCTTTCCACGAGATTGGTTTCTCCCATGAGTTGGATGACTTTGTCGACATAATCGTAATCTTCCAGACCGAAATCCCTGAGGTTGGAAGTGCGGAGCGACTCGGCAAAAGAATTCTTTCCGATGATTTCCCTGGAGATATCGCATCGGTGTTTTCTGCAATTCAAGGCCGTGATAAGATTTTTTATATTGAGGGAGAATTCGAAATACTCGCGGATAAACCGGTTCGGATGTGCAAGGAGAAAATCGTAATACATGCCCGTTAAACGAAGTCCCGGATTTTCGACGGCCTCGGGATTCTCCGCCTTGTATTCGCGGATGAAATTGCGGATATAAACGGGAAGT
Organism: Marinifilaceae bacterium; assembly: GCA_041846495.1. Taxonomy (GTDB): domain Bacteria; phylum Bacteroidota; class Bacteroidia; order Bacteroidales; family Marinifilaceae; genus JBGZEX01. Next base: position 1,164 of record JBGZEX010000031.1, on the reverse strand, counting down.
TTTCCGCTGTCTTCTTCGATTTCCGCCTCCAGTACGTCTAAGGGGAAAACGGTGTCGAGCGTATCGTCCGCTTCTTTTTTTTGTAGGAGCCTGACGATTTGTGCATTGTCTGCGGTAAGGAAAAACAATTCGACGACGTCTACTGTTTTTTTATCGAGAAGTTCTTTGGCTTGTTGTCTGAACTCTTGCGTATTCAACGATAATTTCCGGTCGTCTACGGATATTTCCGGAAGTCCGGCCAGGAAATAATAATAGTTTTTTCCCATCATATCCTCTCTACTCTTTGAATAGCATCTTTTTTGCGAATCCTCTCATATATTGAGAGATGAAATTTTTAAACAGGGATTCGGAAAAGGATATTTTGTAGCCGCCGTCTTTCGGAGATATGACGAAGGCTTCGCTGTCCGCACCGGTCTTTATTTCGAGACCTTTATCGAGGAGGGTTTTATATTTTTGGGTAATGAAAGCTTTGAAATTTTTTTCTTCGCTTTCGGGTAATGCGAGGGATATATCGAGGCCGCCTTCTTCGGGTTTCCATTTTTCGATGAGTTTTACCATTATTTCCCGGATGAAGTTTTGATCTTCGAAGCCCGTGCGGGCGATCTCTCCCGAGATTTCGTCGGTAATGAGTCCGCTTATGGATTGTTTGAGTGCGGTGATTGCCTGACGGGCGCTGAGAGTCATTTCCGATTCCGCCTTGTTCTTCAGGCTTTCGATTTCCCGAATCGAGTCGGCTTTCCGGTTTTCGGCCTCCGTGCGAGCGTCCCGAATCAATTTTTCGGCTTCTTCTTTTGCCTTCTTTACGATGGCCTCCGCTTCTTTATTCGCTTTTTCTATTCCTTCATTATAAAGTTTTTGGGTTAAAAGATCGATTTGATTCTCCATAGCGTATATGTTTTTTATTTTTCGGCAGGTTAAATATTTATTTTATTATCTGTTTAATTTTGTGCGGTGAAGTTAAAGCTTTTTCTTTAAATTTGAAATGTCTTTATATAAAAAAATAAATTGAACAAAATCTATCGGGAATATTCTTTACATTGCCGGTTTGATTTCGTTAATTTATATTATAGTTGTTCGTAACTCAACTCGTCGTCATATTAAGGAAGCATTGGATAGAAGATTATGGGAGGAAACGTCATTCGGGAATTTTCTTTGGGAAAGGAG
>JBGZEX010000030.1:0-13874 GCA_041846495.1 Marinifilaceae bacterium | reverse complement strand
GTCCAAAAGGAGGGGCGGGGTTTGTTTTTCAGGAAAAGGAAGGATATTATGCCTACCCATACGGGAGAGAGGTTGGTGAGCAAAGTGGCTTGTGTCGCCGTGGATTCCTGAATGGATATATTCCAAACCGCGATATCGGATGCAAAGATTATGCCGCATAAAACGGAGGGAAATATCATCCGGGGGGAAGAGAATCTCATTTTATTCGTAAAAACGACATAGGGAAACAATATTGCGGCGGCAATGGCCATACGGTAGAATGCGGATATAAGTCCGGAACTCAATTGCAACCGGATGATTACCGGAAAAATCGATATGCAGATTATTCCCAATAATAATGCTATTCGCGGTTTATGTACCATCTTCAATGTATTTCTCTCCGCGAAATTAATGATAATTTTTAATTGTTATTGAAAAATACTCGCCTTTTCGCGAGGCATCGTTTTATGGTTTTGAACTTGCAGTCGGAAAGGAGTTCGGACTGTCAATCGTTCCGGGAGAGGATATGCAACGATTCGGGCTTATTTCGACAATTGTTGTGAAATTCTGATTAAATGATTATTTTCGCATTATAAATTTTGGATATGCATAAGGTTTTATTGGTTGACGATGATGTTACTTTTTGTTTGATATTGAAGACATGGCTTACAAAAAGGGGATATGAGGTATCGGAAACCCATAGTTTTAAGGAAGCCGTAAATATGCTCGATACGGGTACTTTCGACATTATGCTTTCCGATATCCGTTTGCCGGATGAGGACGGGATCAATCTGCTTAAGAGGGCAAAGGCCAAATCTTTCAGAATGCCGGTGATTTTAATGACCGGTTATGCCGATATACGGACTGCCGTATTATCCATAAAGTTAGGAGCCTTCGATTACGTATCGAAGCCGGTTATTCCGGAAGATATGCTGGAGAAAATAGAAAAAGCCATCAAGGCTTCCACCGCTTCCGAGAAGCCTGCTTTTGTTCAAGAGGTAAATATTGACGATAATATCGAAGGTACGAGTGGCGAGGCTCGGAAGTTATACGAGCATATATCCCTTGTCGCTCCTACCAATATGAGTGTTTTGATATGCGGAGAGAGCGGTTCCGGTAAGGAATATATCGCCCGCCTGATACATAAGTTGAGCAAGAGGAGAAATGCGCCTTTCGTAGCTGTTGATTGTGGGGCTATCCCCAAGGATATTGCGGCGAGCGAATTTTTCGGACATATAAAGGGTTCGTTTACCGGAGCCATAGGGGATAAAACCGGTTATTTCGTGATGGCTTCGGGGGGAACGATATTTTTCGATGAGATCGGGAATCTCAGTTACGAAATACAGGTGCAGTTGCTGCGGGCATTGGAGGAGCGCAAGATACGGCCGGTAGGAGGGGCGAAAGAGATTCCTTTCGATGTGCGCATTATTGCCGCTACGAATGAGAATTTACATAAGGCTGTGTCGGAAGGAAGTTTCCGGGAGGATTTATACCATCGTATAAACGAGTTTTCCTTGAATGCCCTTCCCGTACGGGAAAGAAAGGAGGATATTCCCGTCTTTGCCAATCATTTTTTGGATATTTCGAATAAAGAGTTGGAAAAAGAGGTTGCGGGATTTGAAGACGAGGTTATGCGGATATTCCGGAAATATCCCTGGCCGGGAAATCTTCGGGAAATGAGAAATGTGATAAAGAGGGCTACATTATTATGCCGGGGGAAGTTTATATCGATTGCCGATATTCCGGAAGAATTATGCGAGCAGCAGACGGAGGCGGTGGATTTGTCCGAAAAACGCCTTAAGAATGAAATCGATTTGATTAAAGAGGCCCTGCAAAAATGTAACAATAATAAGAGCGAGGCTGCGAGATTGTTGAAAATCGACCGCAAGACGTTGTACAATAAATTGAAGTCTTACGGTATAGAATAAAACGGTATTTACCTTGCTTTATCGTTTGCCCGATATTTTCGATTTCCGGATGAAATCCGCATTTCGTATCCTATTGCAAGGATCGGAGGTTCAGTTTTTGCATATATGCTCTTCCACGGCGACGAGGAGCAAATCGATATTCCTCTTTAAGGAATCGACGATTTCTCTTCTTTCCGCTTTCGATATATCCCGCTGTCGCTCTAAGGTTTCGATAAGAGGGATGGAGTCTGCGACGTTCAATTGTCTGAACATGGGCAACATTTTATGTGCGATGCGGGATACCGCATGCGCATCTTCGAAGTTTCGCTCCAATTCCTCCATATCGGATTTTGTTTCGGATACGAACGAATCGAGGATGAGGTTTATGCTTTCGTCATCGTTTCCGGTGAATTGTCGTATCCCGGTTAGAGAGAAGAGAGATTCGGATTTCTGCGTTTCGTTTTTTTCGCGGATGACTCCGGTGTTGAAAACTTTTGCAAATTTTTCGATGCCGGAGGGTTTTTCGATCAATGCGGAGAAACCGGCTTCTTTATAATCGTTGAGGTCCCCTTGGGCGGAAAATGCGATGACGGGTATACGGCATAGGGGAGGAGGAAGATTGCGTATGAGTTTTACCAATGTATATCCGTTGATTCCCGGCATTTGAATATCCGTAATCAAGGCGTCGAAATTCTCCTTTTCGAGTATCTCGATTACCTTTTCGGGTTCGGATGTGGATTTCGTTTCTATTCCTAAATTTTTCAAAATTTCCGTAGTGAGAAGAAGTTGAGATTTGCTGTCGTCCACTACCAAAACCTTCCCGGCTTTTATCCTTGGAGCTTCGTTCGGAATTTCGGCGGGGCGATGTTTTTTCGGGGCGAATAAAGGCAGGTTTACGGTAAAGCAGCTGCCCTCTCCTTTATTGCTTTTCACGTATATGTCGCCTCCCATAAACCGGACCAACTTACGGGTTATGGTGAGTCCGATTCCCGTTCCTTCTTCGTTTGCATGTTCCGACAAACGGGAGAAGGCTTCGAATATGATTTTTTGTTCCTCAGGGTTGAGGCCGGGTCCGTTGTCGCTTACACTTATTTTCAGAATGGAATTCCGGACATCGGCCGTTATTTTCACCATTCCGTTTACAGGCGTATATTTTATGGCATTCGATACGAGATTCGAAAGGATTTGGGTGATTATGAGCGGATCGCTGCAAAACAGCGTATCCAGGTCGGGAGATATATCCGATTCTAAGGATATGGACTTTTTTCCTGCTATGGGCAAAAAACTTTCTTTTATTTTACGGAGGAGTTCGCAGGGATTGAAATCGATTCGCTCCACTGTGATTTTCCCTTTTTCTATTTGGGAGAAATTTTGTAGTTTCAGGACAAGATCGCTTATGGCTTCTGCGGAATACTTCATATTTTTTATATAGTCCGTTGAAGGAGGGGCGGGAGAATTTTGCATAAGTTCGATGTATCCGATGATGGAGGCCAATGGGGATTTTATATCGTGGGTGATACTGTATATGAGGTCCTCTCTCGTTTTGAGCAGGCGTTGCCCGTATTTATTGGCGGCTTCCAATTTTCTGCGGTAGCGTTTGTTTTTGTTGATATCCCTGAGTACGATGAATAAAGAGAGTCCCATGATCAGGATAGAGATTCCTCCGACGAAACCGATGGTATTTACAGTGCTGTTTATGAGTTTGTTGTGTTGTCGTATACGTTTAAGTGTTATGAGGACCTCTTCTTCTCCGTATTCGCGAATGATTCTTTTCAATTGGGAAGTGATGTTATTGGAGGCTTCGATAAATCTTCTTTCCTTGGTCTGCAGGAGGCCGGATATACGGTGGCGTTTTTTTTGTACGTCTTGCCATACGGATTCCACGACGTCCACGACGGTCATCCTGTCGTCTCCGGTTTTTATGGTATCCGATTTAACGTAATCCCTCCTTACGATCTGGGTTATGGAATCCGGTTTGGATTTTGAAAATAAATCCCATATCTTTTTTTTACGTTTGATTTTTATCGTGTCATTTACGCTTATTATTTTTTTATTGATAATAATATTGCTGTCTTTTTGAGGCATGGATTTTATGGAGTCGATAACCTTGCTGTAAAAAATTTCATCGCTTAGTTTTTTATAATTTTTTTTAAGCTCCTTGAGATCTTCCTGCCGGTATTTAAGGAGAACGATTACGGAATCGAGTTTGTTTATTTGGGAGGAGTCCGTTGTAATATTTTTCAGGTCGTAAATATTCGATGTTATATTTTCCGTTATCGTTTGATATTTTTTAAAACTGCTTTCGGGATTTTCTTGAAAGAGGGCGGAACCTATAATTTCGGCTTCGTATAAGTTCATCATGGTATTTCCGAGAATTTGCATTTTTGCATGGATGTCGGAATATTCTTCGTTTCGAGGGTCTACTTTAAGAATTTTGTTGAAAATCAAAGAGAAAGCAATGGATATTATAAGAATAACCAAGATATTTCCGCTAATAATTGTCCACGAAATATAGTTGATTTTTTTTTTCATACGACTATGGATAATACCGGATGTTTGAGAGAGAAAAATCGCATTTTTAAGGGTATGAATATTTATAAAGGCGATTATTCGAATTATCGACAATTACCATAAGGCTAATCCTTATTTTGCAATAAAAGACAGGTACGAATCATATTGTGATCCCGACGGGAATCGAACCCATATCAAAAGAACCGGAATCTTTCATTTTATCCATTAAACTACGGGACCTTTCGTTTTGCAAAAATAGTAATAATTTAAAAAAGGGAGAACGAATTCTCCCTCTTTTTTATCTGTTTGCGGATTTTTAATTGCTTTCTTTCTTTTTAGCGCCGTAATTCAACTTAAGGGAATTGGCTTTTCGGAGTTCTTGTTTGATATCGGTTACAATACCCATAACCGTTTCGGAATGGACCTTGAGGTTATTGGTAATATTATTTCTATCCGCCTCCTTCCTTTCTTCTCTTTCCGTAGCTACGAAAGTGATGATATCGTTTACCGTAGCGAATTTGTCATTAAGTTGAATCCGGGGTTCCGTGCCGTAAGCGGCCTGATATTGTTCCATAGGTTGTCCTACGTATATATTGCTTACCAAGGCTTTTTTTTCTAATTTCTGTACGGATTTTACCATGGGTAAAACATTTTTTACCATAACGGAAACTTCCCGCATCGTGGTACTTACCATGAAGAAAAACAGCAACATAAATACAATGTCAGGCAAAGATGCCGTGGAAATTGCAGGAACCTCCCTCTTTCCTTTCTTTTTTAGTTTTGCCATTTATTTTCCTCCTATATTTTTAGGTTCGGCTTCGGATATTGCCAACGGTATCAAATCTTTAATGGCTTCTTGAGCCTTTCCTTTGAGTTGGTTGAACTTTTTTCCGAATCTTTTCATAGCTTCTCTGTCTCTTACTTCCTGGTATGCGGCGGTAAGTTCATCCTGTACGGCCATGTACGTTTCGAAAGACGTACCCCGGTCGCATTGCAGGGAAACGATTCCTTTGGATACTTCGACATTTCCCAATAAGGGAATGTTTTTTACGGCTTTTTGCGGCAGATTCGGAGAGTTGTTGGGATTTGTAATAAATTCTATCGTCCGTTCTTTCAAATCGCGCATATCCGCCGGATTGTCGTTAATACCCAACTCATTATTCCTCGTAATCATTACTTTCAGAATATTTCTCTTATTGATTTTCGGGGCTTCCTGAGAGTCGGTATAGGGCGGCAATCTTCGAAATATCCCGGAATCCACATTCATACTCGTCGTAGCCAAGAAGAATACGAGCAGTAGGAATGCAATATCCGCCGTAGACGTAGCATTGATTTCCGGAGTTTTTTTTGCCATATTCGTTTTCCTTTTTAAGTTATCTGACTTTCTTTAATATTTCGGTTACAAATATCGTCAGCACTGTCCCCACGCAGAAAATATACATGGTGTATATGAGCGTATCCGAAAGTATTAATCTCGAGGGAACATTATCGGGTCCGTTATAACCGGTAATATTCAAAGGAGTTCCGTCTGCCATCGCATAGGCTATCAGTATGATGACCCCGAGACCTAAAAGCCCGATAAAGGATTTCGCAGCCTGTTTGGGTCTTGTGAACAAATGAATAATCGGGAATATGATGGCAACAATCACGGCTATGAAGAGCAATGTCGCAGCCCAATTCAACAGAGTTGCAGTATAAACCGGAGTATAGTCTTTTGCATTGGGTATATCGCCTCCCCAAATGAAAAGCCCTAATATAATCAAGGTTATGGCTGCAAATACGATTAATACAATATTTAAAATTTTATTCATGACGGGTTAATTAACGGGAAGTTTGATTTTTTTTCACTAACATGTCGAGAAGAGAAACCGAACAATCTTCCATTTCGTTAACAATACCTTCAATTTTATCTACGCAATAGTTAAAGAAAATCTGAAGAATCATAGCTACGATCAATCCGCCCACGGTTGTAATCAAAGCGGTTTTAATACCTCCGGCAACCAATGACGGGCTCATGTCTCCGGCTGCTTGAATCTGGTCGAAAGCCTGAATCATACCGATAACCGTTCCCAAGAATCCCAACATGGGGGCAATGGCAATGAAAAGAGAAATCCATGTGAGACCTTTTTCCATACGTCCCATCTGAACGGAACCGTAAGAAATAACCGATTTTTCTACCATTTCTATACCTTGATCGTAACGGGAAAGTCCTTGGAAGAATATACTTGCGATAGGACCTCTCGTATTGCGGCAAAATTCTTTGGCGGCGTCAATACCCTCTTCTTCGAGTATCTCTTCGAATTCTTTCATGAATTTTTTGGTATTAATGCTCGAAAGATTCAAATAGAGCACTCTTTCGATAGCTACAGCCAAACCGAAAATCAAGCAAAGTACGACACAAGCCATAAATCCGGCTCCTCCTTCGATGAATTTCTTTTTGATAGCTGCGTGCAAAGAAGTACTTTGAATAGCTTCGTCTGCTGCCTCCATTTGCTCTTCAGTCTCGATAGGACCGTCGTTCTGCTCTTCTTCCGTAACTTCGGTTCTTTCCTCGTTCTCCGTTTGAGCATAGGTGTCGAATGCTACGAACGTAAGCATTCCAAAAACGGCGATTAATGCAAATAATTTTCTCATGAGTAGTTTAACGTTTTGGTTTATAAATCATTAATAATACATATTCCACTTTTCTTTAGGCTGTAAAAACTTCTAATATGGAAAGTCGGTGACTAAGGTACATAAAGATATGTTAAATCCCAAGGATTTATAGGGAGATTTCTCCGTTAATACATTTTTTTAACAATCCTTGTCTTTTTTCCGTCTCCTTATAATTGCCGAGTATGTGCATCATTTTGCATACGGCGGCTTCTACGGTGATATCGTATCCGCTTACCACGCCCAGGTCGATGAGCGTTCGGCTCGTTTTATACAGTCCCATATCGACTTTGCCGCCCATACATTGGGTTACGTTATATATGAGGATTCCCTTTTCGGCAAATTCTTCGAGTTTATCGAGAAATTTTCGGTCGCTCGGAGCATTGCCGGCTCCGTAAGTTTCCAAAATCACTCCTTCCAAACCGGGAGTCTTTAAGATCGAGTCGAGGAAAGAAATGTTTATTCCGGGGAATATTTTGACGACGGCGATATTGGTGTTCATGGCCTCGGCTATTTCCAAAGGGGCTCCGGAATTGCGGTAGTTTATGCTCGAATAATTGTAATTTATACGGATTCCGATTTCCGCCAGGGGCGGGTAATTGAAAGATTGAAAAGCATCGAAACTCTCCGCATTGCTTTTGGTGGTTCTGTTACCGCGAAAGAGTTTGTCTCCGAATAAAATGGATGTTTCGGGCACAATGGCTTTATCGTCCATATAAGCGGCTGCGATTTCCAAGGCTGCGATCAAATTTTCCCTTCCATCCGTTCTTATGGTTCCGATGGGAAGTTGGGAGCCCGTGAATACGACGGGTTTTCCGAGGTTTTTTAGCATGAAACTTAAGGCGGAGGCGGAATAGGCCATCGTATCCGTTCCGTGGAGTATGACGAATCCGTGGTAGCGGTCGTAATTTTCTTTTATGATATGGCAAAGGCTTTTCCATAATTCCGGTTCCACATCCGAGGAGTCGATGATTCGGGGAAGGGTATAGCTGTCTATCCGGAAGTCGAATTCTTTGAGTTCGGGTACTGATTTTTCTATTTGTTCGAAGTCGAAAGGGTATAAGGAACCGGTTTGGGGATCGTTTATCATACCGATAGTCCCTCCCGTATAAATAATGAGTACGGCTTTTTCCATATATGATTTTTCTACAAAGAAAATAAATTAATAGCGTTTAACCTTGTCTTTTCGGCGATTAATTTGAGATCGGTTGCGGTGAGTTCTGCAATTTTTTCCGCAATCAAAGGAATGAATGCGGGTTCGTTTCTTTTGCCTCTATGCGGGACCGGAGCCAAATAAGGGGAATCCGTTTCGAGCAAGATGTTTTCATATCCTGTCGTACGCACGACGGAAGCCATCATGGAATTTTTAAATGTGACGACCCCGCCTATTCCCAAGAGATATCCCATGTCGATGGCCCGGGCTGCGTCTGCGAGGGTACCGGGGAAACAGTGCAATACACCCTTTACATAAGGGAATTTTTTAAGAGAGTCGAAAACTTCCGGCATGGAATTTCTGGAATGTACGATAACGGGGAGGGCGGATTCCGCAGCCATTGCAAGCTGATATTCGAAAGCTTTGATTTGTTCTTTCGCATAAGCGGTATCCCAATAGAAATCCAGTCCGATTTCTCCTATGCCTATGATTTTACCCTTTGCCAATGCTTTTTCCACCTCTTTCAATTCCGTTTTATAATCCGAATTTACGGAGGTGGGATGTAAACCGCATGTCATATGCATGGTATCCGGATAGGCTTCCGCCGCTTTTTGCATGGAAGGGCGGGATTTCATGTCGATATCCGGCATAATCATCGTTTTCACTCCGGCGGCAATGGCTCGTTCGACGGCATCGTCGAAATCGCGTTCGAATTCTTTTTCGTATATATGCGTATGCGTATCTATATAATGGATATCCGGATTTTCCATATTGAAATATTTTTCGATTCGATGAAACTTTGGCGTTGCAAATGTAAGTAATTCGGTTCCATTAATCGTCCTTGACTTCGATGTTTTGGAATATTTTCATTATCCGTGCGGAGGAGAGAGTGGCGATATGGGATTGTTTCATTTGAAGAGCTATCGACCGGGGATAAATGGGAGTATGCGGGGCAGTTCCGTATTTGTACGGAAATTTCACGGAGTCGGTGTCGTTTGGGAAAAAGATGCCGATAGCGGTTATGTGTACGGAATGAGAAAAAATGTTTGATGTTTTTTATTCTAAAATGATTTTACGTATATTTGAGGCGGTTTGTTTTTATGTATCAGACGTTTCGGATATCATGTGGAATGCGAAAGACGGTTATTTACATTTTGGGGGATGGGAATGTATCGGGAGATTCGGATTGTTTTTTGTATGGAGGGCGGGAAATATTTTGGTAAGTTACGATTTTAAGAATAAAATTTATAAAATAATGAAAAGAATAATAGTAGTTTGTTGTATGTTTATCTCATTTTCGGCCATTGCTCAGAAGTTGCCGGAAGGGAGAGGGATTCACGGGGATGCGGTTTCTTCGGGAGCTTGGCGTATCGCTTTCGGAGGAGGCGGCATTTTCCGTTTGGGAGGTTGTGCTAAAGAGAAAGATGCCGGACTTGATAAGTTTGTACGTAAATTTTCTCGCGGTTTCGGAATTGACGGAGATATTCAGTACTTTTTCAACGAGAAATGGGGTTTGGGAATAAATGCGAATTATGTGAGGATGCATTCTTCGGACAGGTATGCACCCGTCCCGAAATTGGGAGGTTTGGGAAATATTACCGAAACTCAGGATGTTTTCTATATAGGACCTGCTTTTGTTTCCCGGTTGGATACCGAGAAATTTTTGCTGGTCGGGAGTTGCGGTGCGGGACTACTCCGTTTCGTCGATAAAATGAGGGTCGAAGCGATATTCATAAGGGAAGCCAAATTTACCGTGGGATTAAATTTGGGTATTTCGGGAGAATATAAGGTGACGGAAAGTTCGGGATTGGGTTTGAAATTGTCCTATACGCTCGGTTCCGTCAGTTCGAATCGTTTGCAGCCGGTGTTGAATGATGAGGTTAAAAAGTTTATATCTTCGAATCTTATGATTACGGCATTTTACAGTTTGAGGTTGTGGAATTAATTAGTTAGCCCTTAAAAATCCTCTTTAAGCGAGAAACCATTGGCCAATGGTTTCTCGCTTATTATTTTGATTAGGAGCCAAAGAGCTTTCATGGCTCTTTTGAAGTTGTAAGCAGCCGCTGCCAGCAGGATGTTTATAGCATCCCCTATCAATCCCTTGTAAAAGTTGCGGCCTAAACGATGATCTGATTTCAAGTGTCCAATGGTTGGTTCAATGCCTGCTCGCTTACAGAATAATTTGTGTTTCTTGCGCCTCTGATACCTGCTGTCGGATGGTTTTGGGGTATCTGGGATTAAAATCTGAGTTCCGTTAACCTCTTTCTTGCCACGATAACCTCTGTCGCCCGCAAGTATTTTGATCTTTCTTCGTGTAAGACGTTCAACTTGTGCTAACGAGGCTTCTATCGTGTGACCGTCATATTCATTACGAAAAGACTTGGCTCCAAGGATAATACCTGTAACCGAACGTATGATGGATACTTTATTGCCGAATTCGTACTTCTTGTGTTCTTTACCCTTGCTGATACATTGTACCTCGGGTTCATGAATAGAATAAATCTTTTTCCGACTGTTACGCCTTTGTGAAAGAATGGCTTCAAATCTCTCAATTAATCCGGTGTAGCGAGAATCCTCTCCAAGATTACGCTTGAGTTCTCGAACTAATCTCCCAGCTATGGTCCGCAATTTCTTGTCTGCCTTCAGTGCCTTCTTGCGATTCTTCGGGTGATTGCGGAAACGCTGATCGCGATAAATGCGTTTCAAAACAAAGGTATAGCTTTGGCGAAGAGGAAGATCCGATTTATGGACGATCTCCAGAACCTTGCGCACGATCTTTTTATGCAACTTGGCATCGCTCGGGAAGGTGATATTCTTTTCTTGAACGGTAGAATTGATAAAGGCAGTATCATGATGGTGATCATCATCATCTTCGTTATTGACACGAATGCTTTCCTGAAAAATAAGTTCTATGCCCTTTTCCCCAATGCGATTGCGAAAATGCACCAATTCGGAAGAGGCACAGGGGGTAAACTCTTGCATGCCACAAAAGTACTGATAATAAGCATTTTCACTCCATTGTTCCACAACGGATTCATCCGAGAGATTGCGAAGATGCTTGAGAATCAACAATCCACACATCAGACGAATCGGCTTACTCGGGCGACCATTGTTCTGAGAATACAAAGGCTCGAAAGCCGTATCGAATTTTGCCCAATCTATTTTGTCGGCTAATTTATAGAGTGGGTGCGATGAATTCAGCAGGTCTGATAAGCTGCTGAATAATGAAGGACTGTTATGAGGCTTTTTAATCATGAAAATCTGCAAGTTTCTCGCTGTAAAGGTAAGAAAACTTGCAGATTTATCAAAGAGTTTTGCAGATTAATTTACTGAATATCAGATAATAGATGGTTTTTTAAGGGACAACTAATTAACCTGAAACAAGAGGGGACTGTCCAAAACTTGTTAGATAGCCCCCCTCTTTAACTATCGATTGCTTGGAGAGGAATAATAAATGCCAGAGGCAACCATTCTCCTCCGGGCAATTTTTGTAGAAGGTTAGTAATCTTGGTCTGTTTGGTTATCAAGCCGTGTGTTGTTTATTTCCAAATAAATTTTCGATAGGCGAAGATCTTGGAATCTTTAATTCTTATTGCAATGATGTGCAACCGTAAATGACAAGAATCTATCTGAAATGATGTCTAATCTTCTTTGTTACCTCTGTCTTATTGAATTTAATGGAAATCGTAAACGTGTATTCGCCTCCATGTTCCGGGCGTTGATTCATACCATATTCCGCCAGTAATCCGGATATTTGTAATATTTCGTAACTTCCTTGTATCCTCCTTGAATAAAGTCGTATGGAGATGTTGCACAAAATAACACGATATCTCCAAGAGTAGCACCCGCTTTGTGTTCCACATTATAATCTTTGTCGCAGACTATTTTTATAAAGCTGAATTTCTCGGTCGATGCCTTGTTTGAATTAGGCAGTACTGTCCCCATATATGAAGTGTCCTTGAAAAAATTAGCGAATTCATAGAAGTCTTTTTTATTAGTTGGAGATAATACGCTAATGACTTCACCATTGAAGATTATTCTTATCGCATAGCTATCCGCAGCATCAACTTTGTCCATATCTTTCAGTTCAAAGTCATTTGCAATGAGGTATGTCTGTACAAAATGAGGTGATTCCATTGCATATCTGTCCTCATCATTGCTGCTGTTGCATCCGGAGGTGAAAATAACAAGGAACGAAAATGAATAAAAAATATTTTATCGCTTTCATAAATAATTAGTGGACTATTTTCTTATTCCTATTACTGCCGTCATTTTATACTGGAAATTATTGTTTCAATGCTTGGTTTGCGGTCATTTGGGGCCTTTGTTCATTGAGGCGTTAAAGAATAGGTAGGCATTTTTCTCTTACGAAAAGAGTGATTTTCACCTTATAATGAGAAAATCGAGTAGGAGGGAAACTACTTCATTTTCTTCCTACTCGATTATTCCGGTAAAGCCGGATTATACGTGTCCCTGGGCACACATGGCTTCGGCGACTTTTATAAAGCCTCCGATGTTGGCACCTTTTACGTAGTCGATTTTATCGCCTTCTTTGCCGTGAGCTACGCATGTATCGTGAATGTCCTTCATGATTTGAGAAAGTTTTTGGTCTACTTCTTCCTCCGTCCATGAATAGTGCATGGCATTTTGACTCATTTCCAAACCGGATGTGGCAACACCTCCCGCATTGGCGGCTTTACCCGGAGCGAAAGTGATATGAGTATTGGCATATTTTGCCGCTTCGGCCGTACATCCCATATTGGAAGTTTCGACGATATATTTGCAACCGTTGGCAATAAGGGTTTTAACATCGTCTTCGTTCATTTCGTTTTGGAATGCACAGGGGAATGCGATATCGCATTTCGCTTCCCATGCTTTTTTCTTCGGGAAGAATTTAGCGCCGAATTTTTTAGCATAAGGTTCTACTACGTCGTTATTGGAAGCGCGAAGTTCGAGCATATATGCTACTTTTTCTTCGTCCAATCCCTTTTCGTCGTATATGTATCCGTCGGGACCGGATATGGCTACCACTTTAGCTCCCAATTGAACGAGTTTTTTTGCAGCACCCCATGCTACTTGTCCGAATCCGGAAAGGGCTACGGTTTTGCCTTTAATATCTTCGCCTTTTTCTTTCAGCATATGCTGTGCAAAGTATACCGTTCCGTAACCGGTGGCTTCCGGGCGCATTTTGGAACCTCCGAAAGGCAGGCCTTTGCCGGTAAGAACTCCGGTGAATTCATTGCGGATACGTTTGTATTGGCCGAACATATAACCTACTTCGCGGGCTCCTACGCCTACGTCTCCGGCAGGTACGTCCGTATCGGGACCTATGTATTTGCAAAGTTCCGTCATAAAGCTTTGGCAGAAACGCATGATTTCGTTATCCGATTTTCCTTTGGGATTGAAGTCAGATCCCCCTTTGCCGCCACCCATAGGCAATGTGGTAAGGGCGTTTTTGAATGTCTGCTCGAAACCTAAGAATTTCAATCCGCTCAGTGTTACGGACGGGTGGAAACGGAGCCCTCCTTTATAGGGACCGATAGCACTGTTGAACTGTACTCTGTAACCGCGGTTGATCTGTACTTCTCCCTTGTCGTCGATCCAAGGTACGCGGAATATGATAACTCTTTCCGGCTCAACCATTTTCTCAAGGATTTTGTTTGCTTTGTACT
>JBGZEX010000029.1:0-10279 GCA_041846495.1 Marinifilaceae bacterium | reverse complement strand
GACCCGGACGGTCCTCGACGAGAAATATAATTATTCTTATGCGGATGGAGATCAGTATTTCCGGTGGTCGCCGGACGGGAAATATTTGCTTACGGACTATATGGCTCACGGAGGATGGTATAATCGGGATGTGGCCGTAGTCAAAGCGGACGGTTCGGGCGAACCCGTTAATTTGACCCGGAGCGGGTATGTCGACAGGAACGCCAAATGGGTGATGGGAGGGAAGGCCATGATATGGTTTACCGATAGGGCCGGATACCGGAGTCACGGAAGTTGGGGATCTCAAGGAGATGTATATATCATGTTCTTCGATCGCCAGGCTTATGAGGAATTCAAAATGTCTAAGGAAGAGCGGGAAATTGCTGAAAAAGATAAAAAAGAGGTTGCAAACAAGAAAGAGGAGGGAGGTAAAAAAAGCAAGTCCGGGAAGGATAAAAAGAAGACGGAAAAGGTAGTGGAATTGGATTTCGAGCATTCGGAAGAGCGAATAATCCGGCTTACGATAAATTCTTCCTTCCTGGCCGATGCCCTGCTTTCTCCCCGGGGGGACAAGTTATACTATCTTTCGCGTTTCGAATCGGGTTACGATTTATGGGTAAGGGATTTTCGGGAAGATGTTACCCGTATTTTAGCTAAAAAAGTGGGACACGGCCGTATGATTCCCGATAAAACGGGGGATTCTTTCTTTATTTTGGCGGAAGACGGTATAAAGAAAGTAGGTTTTGCAAAAGGAGACATAAAGCCCGTGGCGTTCAATGCGGAGTTCGTTTATAAACCGGAGGGAGAGCGGACTTATATATTCGAACATGTATGGCAACAGGTGAAAGATAAATTATATGCTCCCGACTACAATGGAGTGGATTGGGATTTTTACAGGTCGGAATATGTGAAATATCTTCCGCATATCAATAATAATTTCGATTTTGCCGATATGCTGTCGGAATTGTTGGGAGAGCTCAATGTTTCCCATACGGGAGCGCGTTTTTTTACCCGCGCAGGGGTTCGAACCGCCTGTTTCGGGGCATTTTTCGACAGGAATCATACGGGTGACGGATTGAAGATACAAGAAATTTTACCCATGGGACCTTTGGATGGAAACCGGCTTAAACCGGGAGATATCATCCTTTCCATAGAAGGAACGCCATTGCTCGGGAATACGGATTATTATCCCCTTTTGGCGGATAAGGCCGGGAAAAAATTACTGCTGACGGTGGAATCCGGAGGGAAGAAACGGGAAGTTGTCGTAAAACCCATCAGTCAGGGAGATTTATTCGAGCTTTTGTACAAGCGTTGGGTGAAGAGGATGACTGCTACGGTGGAGCGTATTTCCGGCGGACGATTGGCATACGTACATGTGAGGGGGATGGATTCCGAAAGTTTCCGTACGGTTTATTCCGAGATATTGGGGAAATACAGGAGTCGGGAGGCTGTAATCGTAGATACCCGTCACAACGGAGGAGGATGGCTGCACGACGATTTGGCTCAACTTTTGAGCGGACGGGAATATTGTCGCTATACGCCCCGGGGGCGGTATATAGGAAGCGACCCCGTTGCAAGATGGACGAAGCCTTCCTGCGTATTGGTGAGCGAGGATAATTATTCGGATGCCCACGGATTTCCCTTTGTCTACCAGTTTCTGAAAATAGGCAAGTTGATAGGAGCACCCGTGCCGGGAACGATGACGGCCGTATGGTGGGAATCTCAGATAGACCCTTCCATCGTTTTCGGAATTCCTCAGGTGGGAGTAAAAAGTATGGAAGGCGATTATATGGAAAATAAGGAATTGATTCCGGATATCGTGGTATATAATTTTCCGGGCGAGATGTTGAAAGGCGTAGACCGTCAATTGGAAACGGCCGTACGGGAGATGTTGAAAGAAGCGGATAAACAATAATAATATAAAAAATAAAAGGATGAAAAGAATATTTTTAAGTTTTGTCGTAATAATTTTCTCGTTATCGGCTTATGCCCAGAATGGAGGTATTACGGAATCGATGTTGGAGCGTATAAAAAGCAGTTATAAAAATACGAGGGAAGACAGAGCCATTCGTAATGCTATGGGACATACTTCCATAAATGTACTTGCCGTAAATATGGAAAATCTGGCCGGGTTCGATACTTATTTTTCCGATGTGGTGCGTTCTCAGGGAATTACCGATCAAAAGAATTCCGGGCGCTGCTGGCTGTTCAGCGGAATGAATGTCATGCGTTCGAAGATGATAAAAGACTATAATCTTCCCGGAATGGAATTTTCTCAGAATTATAGTTTCTTTTGGGATCAATTGGAGAAATCCAATCTCTTTCTTCAAGGCGTTATCGATACGAAAGATAAGCCCATGGATGATAAAAAAGTGGAATGGCTGTTTAAAAATCCCATTAACGACGGAGGACAATTTACCGGAGTGGCCGATGTTATTATGAAATACGGACTCGTTCCGGCATCGGTTATGCCCGAAACTTTCAATACGGAAAATACTTCTCAGATAAGTCGGTTGATTGCCTTGAAATTGAGGGAGTTCGGTTTGGAGTTGAGAACGATGGCTTCCCGGAAGAAAAAAGACCGGGAACTCGAAAACCGGAAAGTGGAGATGTTGTCGGTTATCTACCGTATGTTGGTACTCGGTTTCGGAGAACCGCCTCATGAATTCGAATGGACGCGAACGGATAAAAACGGAGTGCCCGTAGAGCGTAAACGCTATACCCCCCAATCTTTTTATCGGGAATTTGTCGGTAAGGACTTGCAAAACGATTTCGTGATGCTGATGAACGATCCCTCGAGGGAATATTACCGGGTTTATGAAATCGATTACGATCGTCATGTGTATGACGGGCGGAATTGGACTTATGTGAATCTCCCTGTGGAAGATATAAAAGAAATGGCAATCGCTTCCATAAAAGATAATACGATGATGTATTTTTCATGTGACGTTGGGAAGTTTTTAGACCGTAAAAGGGGGTTGTTGGATATCGATAATTTCGATTATGCATCCCTTATGGGGACTAGTTTCGGTATGAATAAGAAGGAAAGGGTGATGACTTTTGCCAGCGGTTCTTCTCATGCCATGACCTTGATGGCCGTGGATTTGGACGAAACCGGACGGCCTAAAAAATGGATGGTGGAGAACAGTTGGGGAGCGACCAACGGTTACAGGGGACATTTGATAATGACGGACAAATGGTTCGACGAATATATGTTCCGTTTAGTCGTAGATAAAAAATACGTCGGTGCGAAAATATTGGAAATTTTGAAGCAGAAACCCATATTGCTTCCGCCCTGGGACCCTATGTTCGCACCTGAAAATTGAGAGCGTTTTAAAGCGGATGAGTATATGGATTTTGAATTATTAAGCCATGAAGATATGAAATGGAGTAAATTATTTTATACGGGGTGCACCTTTCTGACCGGAAGCATCTGCCTGATGAATACGGGATGTGTACATAAGGGGAGCAAAGACGGAACTAAGGTTCCGGCTATCAATGTGGCGGATATGGATGAGAACGTGCGGCCGGAAGAGGATTTTTATGCATATGTGAACGGTAACTGGATAAAAAACAATCCCTTGAAACCGGAGGATGCACGTTACGGTACCTTCGATATGTTGCGTGAAAACAGTCAGAAGCAGGTAAGGGAGATTGTGGAATCCGTGGCCTCTTCACCCGACCTTACGGAAGGAACGAATGCCTATAAGATAGCTGTCTTATACAATATGTATATGGATAGCGTAAAGCGTAACGAACTTGGTGCGAAGCCGATAGAGGAAGAATTGAAGCGGGTGGAAGCGGTGAAGACGAAACGGGATCTGGTCCGGCTCGCAGCCTTTATGGACAGCAGAGGCGGATCTGCATTTTTCTCCTCCTATGTTTTTACGGACCAGAAAAACAGCGATATGAATATTTTTCATCTTCACCAAACGGGATTGGGTATGTACGACCGGGATTATTATCTCGAGAAGAATACCGAAATGGAGAATATTCGTAAAGCTTATACGGATTATATTCGGGAAATTGCCGTTTTAGCCGGTTATGAAGATTCCCGGGCTGTCCGTATCGCTTCGGATAATATGAAAGTGGAAACTGCAATCGCCGAGATGAACTATTCCAAGGTGGAACTGCGCGATTCCTATAAGAATTACAATAAGATGGGGGTGAAGAAGTTTATGGCCGCCCATAAAGGATTCGAATGGGAGGAATACCTTAAAGCCCGGAATATGGAGTCTTTGGAAGAATGGAACCTCGCTCAGTTGGGATTTTTTGAAAAATTCGATAAGTGGTTTGCTTCGCTTGACGTGGAGAGTGCAAAAAATTATTTGATAGCCCATATAATCAACGGAGCCGCTTCCTATCTGAGCGACGATTTCGATCGTGCCCGTTTTAATTTCTACGGTAAGGTTATGTCCGGTAAGGAGGAAATGGAGCCGAGATGGAAACGTGCGGTGGAGAATGTGAACGGCATATTGGGAGAGGCTGTCGGGCAATTATATGTAGAAAAACATTTTTCTTCGGAGGCTAAGGAACGGATGCTGGAACTTGTAAAAAATCTTCAGATTGCTCTCGGAGAACGGGTAGACGGACTGAAATGGATGAGTGAAGAAACCAAGGCCAAAGCCCGGGAGAAATTGGCTAAATTTTCCGTGAAAATAGGATATCCCGATAAATGGAAGGATTACGGCAAATTGGATATAAAGAAGGATAATCTGTATGCCAATATGACAAGAGCTGCAATTTTCGAACACGATAGGAATATGGAGGATTTGAATAAGCCGGTGGACAGAACCCGGTGGTTGATGACGCCTCAAACGGTGAATGCCTATTATATGCCTACGACTAACGAAATTTGTTTCCCTGCAGCCATACTTCAGCCTCCTTTTTTTAATGTGGATGCCGACGATGCCGTAAATTACGGAGCTATAGGCGTCGTTATCGGGCATGAGATGACTCATGGGTTCGACGATCAGGGAAGGAATTTCGATAAGGACGGAAATCTGAATAATTGGTGGACGGAAGAAGATGCACGGATGTTTACCGCCTTGACGGCTAAATTGGTGGAGCAGTTCGATAAGGTTGTCGTACTGGATACGGTGCGTGCCAACGGCCGGCTTACGCTCGGGGAAAATATTGCGGATCAGGGCGGATTGCTCATAGCTCATAAGGCCTGGAGAAATGCGGTTAAAGGGCAAAAACTCGAAGCCCTCGACGGATTTACTCCCGAACAGCGTTTTTATATCGCTTACGCTCGCCTTTGGGGACAGAATATCCGGGATGCCGAGATATTGAGGCTTACGAAAATCGATGTACATAGTTTGGGTAAATGGCGGGTAAACCAAACTCTTAGGAATATCGACGATTTTTATAAGGCCTTCCCGATGAAAGAAGGAGACCCCATGTATTCGAAAGAAAGGGTTGTCGTTTGGTAATCTTCGGAAATGCTCTATAAAAAAAGCGGGAAAATTTTTCCCGCTTTTTTTATAGGTCGAAATCAGATTTTATGGATAACGAGTCCGGATCTGAGTTTGGGTTCGAACCAAGTGGTTTTCGGCGGCATGATGTTGCCCGTGTCCGCTATGTTCAGGAGTTGTTCCATGGAAACGGGATACAATGCGAAAGCCGCTTTCATTTCTCCGTTGTCTACGCGGCGTTTGAGTTCTCCTAAGCCGCGGATACCCCCTACGAAATCGATACGGGTCGAGCGGCGCAGGTCCTGAATGTCCAAGATATCGGCCAATACGTGCTTGGAGAGTATGGTCACATCCAATACTCCTATGGGGTCGTTATCGTTATAGGTTCCTGTCTTTGCCGTGAGACGGTACCATTTCCCGCCCGTATACATGGAGAATTCATGAAGGGTGGCCGGATGATAGATGTCGGTTCCCATGCATTCGACTTCGAATTTGGCTTCCAATTTGTTCAAAAGCTCTGTCTCCGTCAATCCGTTGAGATCTTTTACCACCCGGTTGTAGTCGATGATTTTCAGTTGATTGTCAGGGAAATGAACGGCCATAAAATAATTATATTCCTCATTCCCGTCGTGATTTTTATTTTTTGCCGAATATTCGGCGCCTATGCGTGCGGCTGCGGCCGTACGGTGATGTCCGTCGGCAACGTAGGTGGCAGGCACCTTGGTCGCAAACAGTTCTTCGATACGTTTGTTGGTATCGGCATCGTTAATAGCCCAAAAATGGTGCCCGAATCCGTCTTCGGCAACGAAATCGTAATCCGGTTTTTGAGTTTTTACGATATTCTCCACAATGGCATCTATTTCGGGAACGGCCCTGTAAGAGAAAAATACCGGTTCGATGTTCGCATTCAGATAACGGGTGAGGATCATTCTGTCTTCTTCTTTATCGGGACGGGTCAATTCGTGTTTCTTGATGACGCCGTTCTCATAATCCTTGCATGCGGCACATCCTACGATCCCGTATTGAGTTCTTCCGTCCATCGTTTGGGCATAGATGTAGAATTTGGCTTCCTCGTCCTGTACCAACCAGCCTTTCTCCTGAAAAGCCTTGAAGTTTTCCACGCTCTTATTGTAAACGGTTTCGGAATGAATGTCCGTTCCTGCCGGGCAGTCTATCTCCGCTCTCGTTATATGTAAAAGGGATTTGGGTTTTCCTTGAGCCATTTCAGCAGCTTCCTCCGAGTTCATGACATCGTACGGAAGACAGGCTAATTCTTCGATTACGGCCTGATTGGGGGCTCTTAGCCCTTTAAAAGGTTTAACTATTGCCATATTATGTGATAAAAAATAAAAATATCCGGACATCCGGATATTTTTATCGTTGAAAAATCAGTTTACTTTAAAGGTTTCGTTTCCGTTTTTGATATAGTCTACGATTTGATTGGCAGCGGCCAAACCGGCATTGATATTGGCTTCCTTGGTTTGGGCTCCCATCTTCTTGGGCGTAGAGAAGTAGCGACCTTTGAGGGGGGCGAATTCTTCGGCTTTTACCGGCATGATATCGGTAGCGTATTTGAGGTCCTCGCGTTCCTGCATGGCTTTCAACAAACCTTCTTCGTCGATGATTTCCTTACGGGCGGTATTAACCAATACGCCGCCTTTGGGCATAAGTTTTACGAGGTCGTAGTTGATGCATTTTTTGGTTTTGTCGTTGGACGGATAATGTACGGATACGATATCGCAGGTCTTGAAGAGTTCTTCGAGAGAACCTACGGTCTTTACTCCGTCTTTTTTGGCAACGGCTTCGGACGAACGGCTGAATGCATATACGTCCATGCCGAATCCTTTGGCTATGCGGGCTACATTACGGCCGATATTTCCGTATGCGGCGATACCGAATTTTTTATCCTTGAGTTCGGAACCGGAACTTCCGTCGAAAGAATTGCGGAACATATAGAGCAGCATTCCGAATTCTAGTTCGGCTACGGCATTCGAATTCTGGCCGGGCGTATTCATGGCCACGACCTTATGTGCGGTGCATGCGGCAAGGTCCAAATTATCGTATCCGGCTCCCGCACGAACCACTATTTTCATGTTTTTAGCCGCCTCGATGACGTCGGCCGTAACCTTGTCGGAACGGACGATCATGGCATCCGCATCGGCTACGGCATTTATGAGTTCTTCCTTTGTCGTATATTTTTCCAATAATTTCAATTCGAAACCGGCCTTTTCGACGATTTCTCTTATTCCCTTCACTGCTATGGGCGCAAAGGGTTTTTCGGTAGCGATAAGTACTTTAGTTGCCATATCCAATAAAATTTAAGTCGATTAAAAATCGAAAAGACCGCCCCTGTGAACGGAGAGGTCTTTTCAAATACGGATTTTATTTATGAAGTTTTTCAAACTCCCGCATAGCATCGATCAAAGCCTGTACGTCTTCGATGGTGGAAGCATTGTAGGTGGATGCGCGGAAACCTCCTACGGAACGGTGTCCCTTGATGCCTACGATATTTTTCTGTTTGCAGAAATCCAGAAATTCTTTAGCCAAATCGTCTTTCCCTTCGGCCATGAGGAAAGGAATGTTCATTCTGGAACGGGAACCTTTTTCCACTACGGCACGGAACATCGTGTTGCGTTCGAATTCGTCGTACAACATGTCGGCGCGTTTGATTGCCAATTCTTCCATCGCTTTCAATCCGCCGAGTTGTTTTATCCATTTGAGCGTCTGACCTACGGCGAATATGTTTACACAGGGAGGCGTATTGAACATGGAACCGTTTTCCACATGGGTTTTGTATTGCAACATCGTAGGAATCTTACGATCGGCAACCACTTTTTCCAACATATCGTTGCGTATGATTACGAAAGTGGCTCCGGCAGGGCCGAGGTTCTTTTGGCATCCTCCGTAAATGAGTGCATACTTGCTTACGTCCACGGGACGGCTGCATATGTCGGACGACATATCGCAGATTAAGGGTACGGGAGAATCCAAGTCTTCGAATATTTCGGTACCGCGGATCGTATTATTGGAAGTGATGTGCAGATAATCCACATCGGCGGGGATTTTTATGTCTTTGGGATAATATGTGAAGTTGCGGTCTTCCGAAGATGCGATAACTTCCACTTCTCCGAAGAGTTGCGCTTCTTTAATGGCTTTTTTGGACCATGTACCCGTATTTACGTATGCGGCCTTTTTACCGAGGAAATTGAACGGTATCATGCAGAACTGCATGCTGGCGCCTCCACCCACGAAAATTACGGAGTAATTGTCGGGTATGTTCAGAACTTCTTTGAATAAAGCGACCGTTTCGTCGTATACGGCCTGAAAATCGGCCGAACGGTGGGATACTTCCAGAATGGACTGACCGCAATTGCCTAATTCTTTTACGGCTTTTGCCGTTTCTTCTAAGGTGAGGTCCGACAATTTACAGGGACCTGCATTGAAAATGTGTTTTCTCATTATAATACACTTAAATTATTAATATTTCGATGATTCTTTTTGCAAATGTACGAACAATAAACAATATTTTATATAAGAATTCTTTTATTTATTCTCAAAAGAAAGGAGTGGTTACGATAACCGCCTTTAAAGCTTTTTTTCTGACACGGATATAAATTTCTTTCCCTTTCGTGTGGAAGCCGGCTTTTATATAGCCGGTACCTATGGACTTTCCGGTAAGGGGAGATACGGTACCCGAGCAAACTACGCCTATCTCGTTTCCTTCGGCGTCTTCGATGGGATAGCCTTGGCGCGCTACGCCTTTGTCCGAAAGTTCGAAGGGTTTCATGTAGCGTTGGGGTTTGTCGGCTTTTAGTTTTTCGTGATATGCTCTGTTTATGAAGTCGTTTCCGGGAACGAACTTCGTCAACCAGCCCAAACCCGCTTCTATGGGCGATGTGGTGTCGTCGAGTTCATGTCCGTATAAACAGAAACCGGCTTCCAGACGGAGGGTGTCCCGGGCACCTAATCCGATGGGTAAAATTCCCTCTTCTTTTCCGGCTTCGAAAACGGCATTCCAAAGTTTATCCGCATCTTCGTTATAAGCGTAGATTTCACAACCGCCCGAACCCGTATAACCGGTTATGGAGAATATGACTTCTTTGATTCCGGCGAACGGAATAGTCTTGAAAGTGTAGTATTCCATATCCACGACCGGCTCTGATGTAAGTTTTTGCATTACTTTAAGGGCCAAAGGACCTTGAATGGCCAATTGACAGGTTTTTTCGGATGCGTTTTCGATATCTTTGCCCGCTGTCATGCCCATGGCTTCGCCGTGTTTGACGATCCATTCCCAGTCTTTTTCGATATTGGCGGCATTTACGACAAGGAGATATTTCTCGTTCGAAAAACGGTAGACCAAAAGATCGTCCACTACGCCTCCCTTATCGTTCGGCATGACGGTATACAGGATTTTTCCGTCTACTAAAGTCGCAATATCGTTGGAAGTGAGTTTTTGTACGAGCTCGAAAGCTTTGGGACCTTTAATCCATATTTCTCCCATATGGGAAACGTCGAAGACGCCTACGCCTTTGCGTACGGTATTATGTTCGTTTTTGATTCCGGAATATTCGATAGGCATGTTGTAGCCTGCAAATTCGGCCATTTTGGCTCCCAATGCTTCGTGAAAATGAGTAAATGGTGTCGTTTTCATATATTTTCTGTGTTAATCTTTATTGTTAATGAAAATTTCGATTTCCTACAAAGATATGTTTTATATTCTTCAGAATAAAATATTAGCGATTGATTTTTTCCTGACTTCGTCATTGCGTACCCCAAAAATCCTCATCAAATAGTTTAGCTATTCTCTGATGTCTTGTCATCAGCATGGTTTGTGTATAAACCTCCTTGTTCAGAGGTAGTTTGATTTGTATCGTAGTGATTGT
>JBGZEX010000028.1:0-4783 GCA_041846495.1 Marinifilaceae bacterium | reverse complement strand
GAAAACGGTAATCGCAAAGGCGGCGGCATGGTTTCCCTACCTGCGTGAAATGCTCCGTATCGAAAACCTGTGCCGCCTTGTGGGATTCGATGAAAGGCAGACCGCAACGCTCGTCAAGGGAAAGACGTTGGAGTATGCGGGGGAACTCTATTCGGAGGAACACGGACGGAAATTCACGACCGAAAAGGCAGGGTTTCAAGTGCTGAAAGACCCCACTGACGGGACGAGATTAGTTCTTGCCATCGACCGAAAGCCCATTGCCGAATGGTTCAAGGAACAGTTCGAGAAGTTAAGGCAGAACATACGCCGACCAATACAACCGCAAAGGAAAGGTAGGGGAATTTAAGTGGAAATAGCTAAATAATTAGCTGTACTACAATCGCTATATTTAAGTCAACCAAATTATTGGCTTGCTATAGTGCATAAACGAAATAAAAGTAGTAAATTTGCCAAATAATGACAAGTTGAAAAAATATTCGAATGTTATTCGCTCAAAAGATCAAAGCGGCCAGAGTCCGAAGCGGATTGTTGCAAAAGCAATTGGCTTCGGCTTTGAATATAGATGTCCCTATGTATAGCCGAATAGAACGCGGAGACAGGCAAGCTAAAAAGGAGCAAGTGGTATTGCTTTCGGACATCTTGAATATCGAACGGGAAGAGTTGTTGAGCCTTTGGATTGCGGATAAGATAAATGCAATTATCGGAGACGATAAAAACATTGCGGATAAAGCATTGAAGACTATAATTGACAATAGAAATGGAAATAAAGACTATACACACGCTTATTAACGGAGATAGCAGGAATCTTTCTCTTATGCCGGACAAATCCGTCCATCTGATCATTACGTCGCCCCCGTATTGGCAATTGAAAGATTATGGGAGTGACGGGCAAATAGGATTTCATGATAGTTACGAAAGTTATATCAACAATCTGAATATGGTCTGGGCGGAGTGCAATCGAGTATTGCATGACGGTTGCCGTTTGTGCATAAATATAGGAGACCAATTCGCTCGTTCCGTCTATTACGGACGTTATAAAGTGATTCCCATAAGAACCGAAATCATACGTTTTTGCGAAGCTCTCGGAATGGATTATATGGGAGCCGTAATTTGGCAGAAGCAAACAACGATGAATACGACAGGGGGAGGAGCTGTTATGGGTAGTTTTCCTTATCCTCGAAACGGTATTTTGAAAATAGATTACGAATTTATCCTAATTTTCAAAAAACAAGGTAAGGCTCCCGTTCCCGCTATTGAGCAAAAGCAATGTTCGGAAATGACAAAAGATGAATGGAATACATTTTTTGCTTCCCATTGGAATTTCGGCGGGGCTAAACAAGACGGGCACATTGCGGTATTTCCTGAAGAATTACCGAGCCGTTTGATAAAAATGTTCTCTTTTGCCGGGGAAACGGTATTCGATCCATTCATGGGTAGCGGGACTACGGCTTTGGCAGCGCGTAATCTGCAACGAAATTCCATCGGATACGAAATAAATCCCGATTTCAGAAAGTTTTATGAAGAAAAAGTGTCGTCATCCATATCGTTCGGAACGGTAGAATATAAATACCGAACGGACGGGAACGCTTTCGATATAGCAAGCAAGATGGAAACCTTACCGTATCTTTTTCGCGATCCCCATAAAATGGGGAATAAGATAGACATCAAGCGTTTGCAGTTTGGTTCTCGAATAGACAAAGATAAAAAAGAAAGAGAAGAATATTTTTCGGTCAAAACGATTTTATCTCCGAATACAATCGTTTTGAATAACGGACTTACCATACGACTGCTCGGAATCAAAGAAAAGCCATCTGTCAATGGTAATGCGACAAAATTTCTTGCGGAAAAGACAAAAGGAAGGAAGGTCTTTTTACGTTACGATGCCATAAAGTATGATGATAAAGATTTGTTGTTGTGCTACTTATACTTAGACAACAAAACTTTTATAAATGCACATATGCTGAAAAACGGTTTGGCAGACGTGGACTATTCTTTTGATTTCAAATATAAAAACAAATTCGAGAAACTGATAAACCTATAACGTTATGGATAGATATTCAATGAATTTCGGGAAAAAGGAACGCGTGCTGAACTACGCTTGCCAAACATACCAATTATCCCGTCCGAATAAAGTAGGTGCTGTAATGGCTCTTATTCGCGATTGCCAACCTTCTTCGTTCGATGAATGGCAATCATGGTATTTCGAAAATGCTCATACCGCAGGAAAAAATCCGACGAAAATCACAGTCGAAAGTCTCCATGAATTGGGTGAACGGTTGTATGCAAAAATTACGGAAGTCGTGATTCCGGAATGGGAAGCAGCTTTTCGTGAATTGACAGAACAGGACTGCATTGACTATATATTCAATCTGACTATAAATCGTACTTATGACGGTTATATACGAGAAAAGTCTGTAATCAATGACGGATTGGTTAAAGTATTTCCTAATATCAACTTCGAAGAAAGCGATCCCGAATTGGATCATGCTGGAGATATTGATTATATCGCAAAAATCGGAGATAAAGCCATAGGCGTACAAATCAAACCGATAACAGCGAGTGCCAAT
Organism: Marinifilaceae bacterium; assembly: GCA_041846495.1. Taxonomy (GTDB): domain Bacteria; phylum Bacteroidota; class Bacteroidia; order Bacteroidales; family Marinifilaceae; genus JBGZEX01. The sequence continues at coordinate 2,216 of JBGZEX010000028.1, read as the reverse complement.
TTCGGTAGTTATTCGCTGACTGAGCGAATGAAAGCGAGTTTCGAATCGTTCAAAGAACGATATGGCGGTAATGTGTTTATCGTATTCAGCTTAGATGGAGAAATTGCCAATAAAGAGGTTATAGGTCAGATTCAATCCGAAATAGATCGGTTGTCGAATTGAGCACACTCTGTTTTTGAAATCGGATTATGAAAGGAAAGAATATCAAAAACGAATCGCTCCCATCTATTGAAGTTATCGACTTATTTTGCGGTATCGGCGGATTGAGCTTCGGGATGAAAAGCAAGGGATTCAATATCCTTGCAGGGTATGATATCGATGCGACCTGCCGGTATGCTTATGAAACGAATAACAATGCGAAATTCATATATAAGGATATTAAAACGGTGTCTCCGGATGAAATCCGCACAGCCTACGGCAAAGGATCTATTAGAGTGTTGGCAGGATGCGCCCCTTGTCAACCGTTTTCGTCGTATGCATTCAAAAACAAAAAGAAAGATCCGAATAAATACGATTTATTATATGAATTCGGACGATTGGTCAAGGCTGTTCATCCCGACATCGTTACGATGGAAAACGTGGCTCAAATCTTATCTTTCAAAGAAAAGCCCGTTTTATCCGATTTCGAGAATCTTTTGAAAAATGAAGGATATCATGTGTGGGTAAATCCAGTATATTGCCCCAATTACGGAATACCGCAAACTAGGAAAAGATTGGTGTTATTAGCATCGCGATTGGGAAATATCGAGTTGATCAACCCGACGCATAAGCCTAACGAGTACAAGACGGTGAAAGAAACGATCGGAGATTTACCCGAACTCAAAGCCGGAGAAACCGATAAAAACGATCCATTGCATAGAGCCAAAGCATTATCGCCATTAAATCTCGAACGTCTTCATCATACTCCGTACGGAGGTAGTTGGAAAGATTGGCCGAAGGATTTACAATTACGGTGTCATAAAACCGATAACGGACGCTCGTTTGGTAGTGTCTACGGTAGAATGGTTTGGGAAAAACCAGCCCCTACTATGACAACTCAATGCACTGGTTTAGGCAACGGCAGATTCGGACATCCTATACAAGATCGTGCTATTGCCATTAGAGAAGCTGCTCTTATACAAACTTTCCCGATGACGTATAAATTTTTCGCTGACGAAGAGTATGTCGCTATTACCAAAGCATCGAGATATATCGGCAATGCCGTTCCACCGAGACTGGGAGAAGTCATAGCCGAGAGTATTATATGCCATTTGACGCGAATTGTCAACTAACTCCATGAATATTTATATGAAAGAATATCAGCTTAATGTCGATCCTCGGATTTTAGAGTTGTTGGGACCGAATCTTTACGCCAGTTCGGTATAAGTTATATTGCTAAAAGTCCCAATTGCCATGATTCTTCCACGTGTACCGGCAGAGCCTCCGGCTTGTTCTCGAAGAAACAATATGCCGTAAGTGCCGAGCACAGATTCATGATGAAATTATGTATGGAGCGATGCCGTGAGTGCACGAGGTTGGCTTTGCTCTTGAGCAGTTCGTTGACGCACTCAATGATGTGTCTCTTCCTAAGCATAATCCTGTCCCACATGGGCATGAGTCTGTTCTTCATGTTTGCCTTCACCCCATGCACGAGATGGATGCCTCGGTCAAAGAGATTTTCGAAGAGTTCCCTCTTGATATACCCCCTGTCGGCGAACACCTTTCCATAGAGTTCCTTTGTGAACACGTTCCACACCCGCTCGTCCCTGTCGTCCACATTCGCCCCTGTGAGACAGAAAGTTATAATCTCTCCGGAATCATTGCACAGCAGGTGCAGTTTGAACCCATGACACCATCCCATGGTGCCCTTCCCGTTTTTGGCAAGGCCTGCAAAGACCTTGTTAAAGTACCGTCTTACGTTGTGGCACACGGGGAGCATCGTGCTGTCCACAAAGGTTATCCCCGTGCACCTGCCGAAGGCGTGGAGTTTCATAAAGAGCATCATCTTGAGGTACACGCGGGGCATGAGTTCCACGAAGCGATTGTAGGAGACGGCATCGGGAAACTCCCTGTGGAACCGGCCGCGGATACAGTTCAGATAATACTCCTTGAAATTGCGATACGTACCGAAATGGTAGCACACCAAAATGGTCATGATTTCACTCTCGGAGAGCCTTCCCGCACGGCATCTGTGGCATTTGCCACTTCCCGCACGGCAGGCCAAATACAGGTTTTTG
>JBGZEX010000027.1:0-35316 GCA_041846495.1 Marinifilaceae bacterium | reverse complement strand
TTATCCATAATCGTTTATTTTAATGCGCCGAATCCGATACCGGTGCTGTTGCCTATGCCGACATTCCATGCAAATGCCACTATTTCAGGGCGTCCTTCCACAATGACCGGACAGATATTTACCCGGTTCCGAATGCCTTTGTAGGAGATGATTTTCGTTCTCGGAGAATGATAACTTCTGTCGAAACAGACTTTCGTACCTGTCGCATCCAAGCCCGCGATACCGGCCTTTTTTTTCAAGGTTTCCGTTAGATATTCATCGGATTTTTCATCTTCATAAGTATAATGTGTTATTTCGTTTTCATGGTATCTTTTAATCAATACCGGGCTTGCCGTAAAAAAACGCTCTTTACCTGAAAAATCCGGTGTGTCTTGAAGACATATATCCGTAACTTTTGCTCCGAAGAACATCTCCGGAGAGTCGAGTATATTGGTCATAACGGTTTTGATATTGTCGATATCATGAAAACTCAGAGTGAAGTAAGTGTCGTCTTTTAAATGGATTTTGTGATTACGGACATCTACATTTTGCAGCCATGAAAATGAATAAAGACTGATTCGTCCGTGCTGCTCGTTATTTTCACCTAACCATTTGTTTATACAGCCCGTCAGTAGAGGTTGATAATTGAAATCGATGGGCTGAAGTGTTCTTGACATTTTGATATGTATTCTCATCGGTTGTATATTTTTTTCAAATATATAAAAAAATATCATAATTCAATCTTGTGAATTATGAATGTAAGATTTGTCGTATGATGATATGCAGATTGCAAATCGAATACGGTCTATTTATGTTTAACGGATAGCAGAAGCCCTGGTCCGAAGTTCGGGAGGGAGCATCGAAGCCGATAGCGATAGAATCGAAAACTATCGGAAGTTTCGGATTGAAGGTCGGGACGCTTATAACCGGTATGGAATGCTCGGAGAGGTAAGATGTTTCGGCGGAAAGGGTAATATGAAAAACAGGCGTATTTTTCTTTCGTCCGAAAATCCTCTACTGTCGGATATTATCGAGTATCTGACAGTAGAGGGGAGCGAAAATTACATTGCAAGTGCGGCTCCGATACAGGCGAAAATGAAGAGAAGGAAAATAATACCGATTAATGATATTATCAGACCTGCGACAGCTAAACTTCTCGGTTTTTTAAAAATACCGATGAATGAAAAAATCAGACCTAATACCCAGACAATCCAGCCTAATACGGGGATCCAGCCGAAAAATAATGCAATTAAGGCGAGTATGAAACCTGCCGTTCCAAGACCGTTCGATTTCTTTTCCTGCTGATTGATAATAATTGTTTGTCCTGTTGTAGCCTGTTCGTCGTTTTTAACTTCTAATGACATAATTATTCATGTAAAATGGCGGATTCTTCGTTGTAAATAAAAATCGAGTAAGAATCCGATACCTCAATTCTTATAAATCAAACTTTTATTCTATCGAAGACTTTTACAATTCGTCGTCGGATTGAATCTTTATGAGATTCCGTAATTGAAAGTCGGTTTATCGAATTAAGGAATCTTAATTAAAGAGCAATAAAGATATAAAGAAGTTTTACAATGCGCCAAACTTAAAATGTTTTTTTATAAGAAATTCAATTTTATGGAAGAAGAATGATACGATTTGCAAATTTTCTTATATGCATATAAAAATCCTGCAAAACCGAGAATTCATATCTCGGATTGCAGGATAAGGACTATGGTTATTGTGAGTTACAGGTTGTTGTTTTCCGCTTTTCTAATCATTTCTTTACTTGCTGTTATGTATATTTCCACTCTTCTGTTTTGAGCTCTTCCGTCTGCCGTTTCGTTGGATGCGACGGGTTGATCGAAGGCAAGGCCTTCGATAGTCAGTCGATTTCTTTGAACACCTTGTCCGACCAAATAATTGGCTACGGCCGTTGCCCGTTCCTTGGATATGCGTTGGTTTATCGCTCTTGTACCCTTATTGTCGGTATGGCCGTAAATTGTTACGTCCGTTTCGGGATTATTCCTTAGGGAGGCGGCAAATTCATCAAGTGCATATCTGGAAGATTCGCTTAAGTTGCTTTTGTTGAATTCAAAAAGAATACCTTCGGAAAAAGTGACTTTTATCGCTTGGAGGTTGTTTTTATCGACAACGCTTTCTACTTGAGCTCCCCGTATGGCTTCCAGTTCCTGTTGTTGCTTATCCATTTTTTTGCCGATTAAGGCACCGGTGCCGGCACCTACGGCCGAGCCTATGGCAGCTCCTATGGCAGCTCCTTTACCCTTGCCGAATATGGCTCCTAAGCCGGCTCCGACTGCAGCACCGCTACCTGCACCTATAGCGGCGCCTTTGCCCGTATTGCTCATTTCCGCACAACCTGCAAAGAAAATACTGATACATAGAAATAAAATCGTAGATAAATTAAATTTTTTCATCATTACTTAGTTTAAAAATCATTTTAATATCTCCATGCAATTTTCGTGCTAAACCTTAGTACGATTCGATTTATTTTTCTCTTTTCCGGGAGTTCCGGCTTCTACTCGGCATAATGGGAACAAACGATTTATACCGAAATTCGGTAAATGACGATGGGGAATTTATGTTAAGGATTTTAAAATGTGATTTTTAACTACTTCGATTATAAAGAATAGTGAAGATGAGAATGCATTTTTGTTATAGACATTTATAAACCGGGATTTTTTTCGTAAATTTGTGAGATTTTTAAGTTTTGTTATAAATATACGGACATGGGTGTTTATTTTATAAGCGGAATCGATACGGATGCGGGGAAATCGGTGGTTACGGGTGTTATTGCCAAGACGATGCTTGGAGACGGAGAACGGGTGATAACCCAAAAGTTTATACAAACGGGTTGCAAAGGTATATCGGAGGATATTCTTACGCATCGCAGGATTATGGAAGTTCCTCTTTACGAAGCGGATAAAGACGGAACGACCTGTCCTTATGTGATGTCTTACCCGGCTTCTCCGCATTTGGCGGCGGAAATAGACGGGGTTTCTATCGATTTGGGAAAAATCGAGAAGGCGACCGAAAAATTGAAATCTCAATACGACACAGTGCTTATCGAAGGCGCCGGCGGTTTGTTCGTACCGGTGACGAGAGATTATTTTACCGTAGATTATATTGTAGACCATGCTTACCCTTTGATACTGGTGGTTTCTTCCAAATTAGGCAGTATCAACCACGGTTTGATGAGCATGGAGATTTGCAAAAACAGGGGAATCGATATCTCTCATGTGGTTTATAATCGCTATCCGGAGACGAGTCCTTATATAACGGATGATTCCGTCAATGTTATCCGGGATTATATGAAGATGTTTTTTCCGAAGGCATCCTTATTGGAATTGCCTGTCGTTAGCGGGAATGAATATCCCGACTTAAGGTTGAAATGAAGCCTCTCGAATTACTTGCGCCCGCTAAAAATGCCGATACGGGTATTTTTGCGATCAATTGCGGGGCCGATGCCGTATACATAGGGCCTCCGGCTTTCGGCGCCCGAAAATCGGCTTCCAATACGATTTCCGATATTAGACGGTTGACGGATTATGCACATCGCTATTTTTGCCGGGTTTTCGTTACGGTGAATACGGTTTTGTATGAGACTGAGTTGAAACCGGCGGAACGTATGATATGGGAGTTGTACGAAAGCGGGGTGGATGCGCTTATTATTCAGGATATGGGTATTCTTAAAATGCATTTGCCGCCTATTGCTTTGCATGCCAGCACGCAGATGCATAATTACGAAATGGATAAAATCCGGTTGCTCGAGGATATGGGATTCCGGCGTATCGTACTGGCACGGGAGTTGTCCATTGAGCAATTGATGCGGATACGGGAAAATGTGAAAGCCGAATTGGAGGTCTTCGTACACGGGGCTTTATGTGTAAGTATGAGCGGTCGATGTTATATGTCGCATTATCTTTTCAACCGCTCGGCTAATAGGGGAGAATGTGCTCAGCCTTGCCGTCAAAAATGGACATTGAGCGACGACGGAGGTAAGGTTATATTGAAAGATAAATACCTGCTTTCTCTTAAGGATTTGAATTTGTCCGCTTATATGGAAACTCTTGTCCGTATCGGCATAGATTCCTTCAAGATAGAAGGGCGTTTGAAAGACAGGGCTTATGTGGCATCGGCTACGGGATATTATTCTGCCATATTGGACGGATTGCCGGGGATTGTCCGGGTGGGCTCGGGGAGACGGCTGGAGACATTCGATTTCGAGCCGGAAAGATGTTTTTCCAGAGGATTTACGGATTATTTTATAGAGGGAAGGACTTCTTCCATGGCTAATTTTGAAACCCCGAAATCTATGGGGCGGCCGATAGGACGTATAAAGGAAGTGAACGGAAAAAGCCTTGTTATAACGGGCGAAGAAGAATTGCATAACGGAGATGGACTTTGCGGTATGGGAGAGGACGGGCTTTGCGGTATGCGGGTCAATAAGGCGTTTGGACATATGGTGGAGTTAAACGGATTCACTTCGTTGAAGCCGGGTAGTCTTTTATACAGGAATTACGATACGGATTATGTGAACGCTTTGGAGCGAGAGAATAAGATACGTAAAATCGCTTTGGATATATTCGTGAAAGTGGAAGACGGACATATGGTATTTACGGCAAGGGATGAAGACGGAGTGGAAGTGAGATTCCGGACGGAAGAAAATTTCGAGCCTGCTTTAAGAGCCGATGCAAAAGATAGGATGAGTGTGCAGATGGGAAAATGCGGGGATACCGAATTTTATTGTCGCTCCTTTTCTTATGATGGAATTCCGCTTTTTGTGCCGGTCGGCCGGTTGAATGATTACCGGAGAAAATTATTGGAGGATATGAGGGAAAAGAGATGTTTGCTTCGTCCGAAAATGAAGCCTTTCGAATTGGGGAAGAAGATGGAATTTCCGGAAAAAGCGGATTGGAGGCATAATGTGGTAAATTCGTATGCCGAAGCTTTGTACCGGGAAAATGGATGCCGTTTTGTGGAAAAAGGCTATGAAACGGGACGAAAGTCTAAAGGGCAGGAAGTGATGACAACGAAATATTGCATTTTATATGAATTGGGAAAATGTTTGAAGACCGTTTCTCCCGAAGACAGGAGAAAGTGGCGTTTCCCTTTGCATTTATCCGGTAGCGGCAAGCGCTTTACCTTATGTTTCGATTGCAAAGCCTGTATGATGAAAATCCTGACGGAATAGTTGACGGAGAAAATCCCTTTGGTTAACTTTGTACGGAGTATCCGCTTTATTTTTATGGACGAATGGAATTTAAACAATGATAAATATGAAGAAATGGCGGAGAAGGGCACTGGAAACCTTTTACTTTATGGAATTTAAACAATGATGAATATGAGGAAGAGCAATTTTTGGGAGATGTCGGCGGTTTTTATCGGGATATTTTTCTGTGTTTCCTGCAATAAGACCGATGGAAAGATTTCGGAAGCAGAGATTCGGAAGGCATTGGTGGAAATGCAAGCCAAGTATCGGGGAAAATTGAAAGTATGTACCGGCAAAACGGTTTTTTCATCGGAAGGTTTTGGTTCCGAATGGGAGCAAAAGAGAGAGTTGCGGAATTTTGTGTCGTTTTCCGACGATTCGCTTAGATTTCGTCTGCCGCTTGAAGTGTTGGCCGATTTATTGCCGCAGAAGGATGTCGGCGATGCCCTCAAGGGAATCGGCGCAGTGGATTTTACGGCGGGTTACGATTTTCTGCAGATCGATTCGGGTGGATTTGTATATGGATTAAATCCTCGGAGATTGCAGATAAATATCGGCAGTTACGGTTTAAGTACCCAGAAAGTGCGTATATCTTTTTCCGGAAACTACGGCGGAAATTATAGCTCCGGGACAAAGAAAAGCATGGTTTTCAATGTCGTAGTGACAGATGTAGAATGCGATGGGGTGAAAGTCGAGAATTATAAACCCTCGCTTTATTCCTTTATGGGAATAGAAGTTGTTGATTCGGAATGAAACGCTCGGTTTTGGTGTTGCGACGTAAAAACCGGATTTATAAGAAAAAATCGAATGGATACACATATCAGAAGAAAACCGGATTGGTTGAAGATAAAATTGCCTATGGGACAACTCTCCCTTAAGGTAGGGCATACGATTAAAGATAAGTGCCTGAATACTATATGCACGAGCGGGAAATGTCCGAATCAGGGGGAATGCTGGGGAAGAGGGACGGCTACTTTTATGATAGGGGGAAATATATGTACCCGGGCCTGTAAATTTTGCAATGTGAATACGGGGCATCCGTTACCCTTGGATGAAGAGGAGCCGGAACAAGTTGCGGAATCGGTTCGTATATTGAAATTAAAGCACGTAGTTATTACTTCCGTGGATAGGGATGACCTCGGAGATTTGGGTGCCGGACATTGGGTGAAGGTTATCGAGGCGGTCAAGCGGCTTAATCCCGAGACGACGATGGAGGTGCTTATTCCCGATTTTCAGGGACGCATAGAACTTGTGGACGGGATTATCGAAGCCGGTCCCGAGGTTATATCTCATAATTTGGAGACGGTAAGGCGATTGACTCCGGCCGTACGTTCCCGTGCTACTTATGAGGTTTCTTTATCCGTTATCGAAAGGATTGCAAAATCCGGTATCGTTTCCAAATCGGGTATTATGTTGGGGATAGGAGAAAGACGGGAGGAAATTTTAGAGACGATGGACGATTTGCGGGAAGTGGGATGTGAGGTAATGACCATAGGGCAGTATCTTCGTCCTTCGGCAGCAAATATTCCGGTATTGGAATATGTGACTCCCGAAACTTTCGATTCGTACCGGGCTATCGGACTCAATAAGGGATTCAGATGTGTGGAGAGCGGTCCCCTGGTACGTTCGAGTTACCATGCCGACAAACACCTCAGGTAAATGTATTTGAGATGAAAGATACGTATTTTTACGATTTCGGCATCATGTCTTATAAGGAGGCATGGGAGCGACAGAAAGAAATGATGAGCGAATTGCTCAGGCAAAAGAAAAACGGAGAGCCGCGCGGGAATTTTCTGCTATTTGTGGAGCATCCTCATGTATATACCTTGGGAAAGAGCGGAGATGAAGCGAATATGTTGGCGAATGCTTTGCAGTTGAGAGCTAAAAATGCGGAATATATCCATACGGACAGGGGAGGGGATATAACCTACCATGGCCCCGGACAAATAGTGGTTTATCCCGTTATGGATATGGAGAATTTTGCTCTTGGAGTCAAGGAATATATATATGCTTTGGAAGAGGTGATTATCTCCGTGCTTGCCGAATATGCTATCAATGGTAAACGTTTGGAAGGGGCTACGGGAGTATGGCTCGAACCTCATACCGCCCGGGCGAGAAAAATCGCTGCCATAGGCGTGAAGTGTTCGCACTATATTACCATGCACGGTTTTGCACTTAATGCCAATACGGATTTGAGTTATTTCGATGCGATTAATCCTTGCGGATTTACGGATAAGGGAGTTACTTCCATTGCCCGTGAAAAGGGCGGTCCGATAGAATTATTCGAACTGAAAGAGAAGTTGAAAAAGGCGTTTACCCTTATTTTCGATATGGATTTGAAAGACGGTTTTTAAGAGCTTAAAACATATCATAGAAAAAACAAACCAAAGAAATGGAAAAGAGCGTCATTCCTCCTATGCCGATGAGGTAGTTTTCATTGTAAATCAAATGTTTTTGAGTTGCAATCAGGGAATAGTTCCAGCCTGGCTTGAATTCGATTTTTTCTTTGATATCGCCGATAAGGCGGATAGTCGTTTTTAAAAGCATATAGCAGATATAGGCGCAAATACAGCCGAGGATGAGACCGGCTACGATATCGCCCGGATAATGTACCCCCAGATAAATACGTGAATAGGAATGGAGACCAGCCCATAACCATATGAAGACGGATATCTTTTTACGTTTCAGCAAGAGAGTAAGGAACATAGCTAATCCGAATGAATTGGCAGCATGGCAGGAGGGAAATCCGAACTGTCCTCCCCTGTAATTGTTTACGATATGTATATACTCCGAAATCGGATTGTCCGGATTCGAAGGCCTTAAACGGCAGATGAGGGGACGAATAACATTACTGCATGTTTGATCGCATAAGAAAATTAAAAGGATGATACTCAGTATGACTAATATAAGGGATTTTATACGGGATATATTAAAGATAAGCAGGAATAAAACCGCATACATGGGTACCCAAATGAATTTCGTAGATGTCAAATACATGAACTCATCGAAGAATTCATTGTGAAAACCATTGAAGAACAGCATTAATCGTTCATCTAAATTCAGAATAAAATCCAGCATATATACGAACATGTTGTAAAACCGATGCAAATGTATAATATTTATTTTTATTTATTTCATTAATCGGGGAAAATATAAAATACGGGAAGACGGGATTTTTTATTTATATGGGAGAAAGAATCCGGAATTATGGCGTATATTTGCGATAATTGTTTGATGCAGGATGAATAAGTTTATGAAATTATTTCCCAATGCGAAAATAAATATCGGACTTTACGTGACTTCGAAAAGGTCGGACGGTTTTCATAATATAGAAACATTTTTTTATCCTTTGCCTGATTTATGCGACCGATTGGAAATTCGGCCGTTGAGGAAAGGCGACGACTTTCGATTCGAAACTTCGGGTATCGTTTTGGATTGCGATACGGAGGATAATTTGATTTTTAAGGCTTACAGGCTTTTGGCCGGGGATTACGACATAGCCCCCGTGGAGGTCGTACTTTATAAACATATACCTTTCGGAGCGGGTTTGGGAGGAGGGTCGGCGGATGCCGCTTTTATGTTGAGAGGATTGAACGATATGTTCGAATTGGGATTGTCGACAGACAGGCTTTGCGATTATGCTTCCCGAATAGGGAGCGATTGCAGTTTTTTCATACGGAATACGCCTGCTTTCGCCTGCGGACGGGGGGAAGTTATCGAACCGGCGGATTTTTCCCTCCGGGGATTTTATGTGTTGATCGTTAAACCTTCGGTATCCGTGTCCACGGCCGGGGCTTATAAGGAGATACGTCCGTTTCCCGCTCCTGTGGATTTGAGGCGATTGAAGGAAATGAGGGTCGACGATTTTCGGGATCGTCTGGAGAATGTTTTCGAACCCTTAATTGTGCGTCGTTATCCGGAAGTCGGAGAAGTACGGGACAGAATGTACCGTGTGGGAGCTTTATATGCTTCGATGTCGGGAAGCGGGCCTTCCGTATTCGGATTTTTCAAAGAAAAACCGGATACGGCTTTGTTTGCCGATTATTCTTTTGTCTATTGCGGACAGTGTATTTAGGGTATATTTTTGTAAATTTGCAATTCTTTGAATTTATATATTATGGAAATAAAGAATATCTTATCCGTTAAAGTGTCCGAGGGAGTTACCTCCTGCTTTAATGGAGAAATTGCAGCGGATGACGTGCAAATACAGGAGACGCGTAAGGATTTTGAAGGAGATATTACGGTCGTGGTTTTTCCTTTTACCCGCTATTCGAGACGTTCTCCCGAGGAGACGGGTAAAATATTGGGCGATTATCTTAAGAAAAATGTCGATGCCGTGGAGGATTTCAATGTGGTTAAGGGCTTTCTCAATATTGTCATTTCGTCGGAATATTGGTTGGAGGTATTGGCCGATATCGAAGATACGGAAAATTACGGTTATTCTGAGCCCGGCGCTGCATCGAAAACCATAATGATTGAATATTCTTCTCCGAATACGAATAAGCCGTTGCATTTGGGACATATACGGAATAATTTTTTGGGTTGGTCGGTGGCCGAAATTCTCAAGGCCAACGGTCATCGGGTAATAAAGACCAATTTAGTGAACGACAGGGGAATCCATATTTGTAAGAGTATGGTGGCATGGAAGGAATTTTCGGGTGGAAGTACACCCGAATCCACCGGTATGAAAGGGGATCATTTCGTAGGGGATTATTATGTGAAATTCGATAAGGAATATAAGAGACAGGTACGGGAACTCGTAGAAAAGGAAAATCTCGGAGAGGAAGATGCCAAGAACAGGGCGCCGATTATGCAGGAAGCCCAGGAAATGCTTCGGGCTTGGGAAGCCGGAGATAAAGAGACGGTGGAGCTGTGGCGGAGGATGAATGCCTGGGTGCTCGAAGGGTTCGACGAAACTTATAAAGTATTGGGAATCGATTTCGACAAGGTGTATTTTGAGTCTCAGACTTATAAAAAAGGTAAGGAGCTTATATTGAAAGGTTTGGAGAAAGGAGTTCTCTATCGGAAGGAGAGCGGAAGCATATGGGCGGACCTTACCGGAGACGGATTGGATCATAAGTTGTTGTTGAGGGATGACGGTACTTCGGTGTACATGACCCAAGATATAGGAACCGCTTATATGCGGTTCGAGGAATTTCCCATGGATGAAGAAATCTACGTCGTGGGGAATGAGCAGAATTACCATTTTCAGGTATTGGCTCTTATTTGCCGGAAATTGGGTTTCGAATGGGCCGATAAAATCAAACATCTTTCTTATGGAATGGTGGAATTGCCCGACGGTAAGATGAAATCCCGCGAAGGTACGGTTGTGGATGCGGACAATTTGGTAAAGGAAATGGTGGATACCGCCCGTACGATTTCCCGGGAACTTGGGAAATTGGAGGGATATACCGATGAGGAGGCCGAAGAAGTGTACCGGAAAATAGCATTGGGCGCTTTGAAATATTTCATCCTTAAGGTGGATCCCAAGAAAACCATTTTGTTCAATCCTAAGGAATCCATAGATTTCAATGGAAATACGGGACCTTTTATTCAATATACCTATACCCGTATTCGTTCCGTTTTGCGGAAAGCGAATGAGGAAGGTACGAATACGGATAAATTCGACTGGGATATAAAGTCGGCCGTTTCTTTGAAGGAACGGGAGATTATCCGGTCGCTTGCAAGATTTCCGGAAGTGGTGAAAGAAGCCGGAGCCAATTACAGTCCGGCGTTGATTGCAAATTATGTTTACGATTTGGCTAAGGAGTTCAATCAATTTTATCATGATTTCTCCATATTGAGGGAAGAGGATGCCGGGTTGAAAACGATACGTTTGGGATTGACGGCAGTATGCGGCCGGGTAATATCCCAAGGAATGCGAATGTTGGGAGTGGAAATGCCCGAACGTATGTAAATGAGGAAGGCCGTATTTCATACTCATTGCAGTTATTGCGACGGAAGAGCTCCCATGGAGGAATTCGTCGTCCGCAGTATTTCCGCAGGTTTTTCCGCTTACGGCATATCTTCTCATGCTCCGATAGAAGGAATGAAATGGACTGTAGACAAGGCGGATATGGATGATTATCTGAACGAATTCCGGAGGTTGAAACAAAAATATGCGGCCGATTTGGAGTTATATGTCGGTTTGGAAGCGGATTATTTGGACGGGGAACTCAATCCCGCCACGGATTATATTCGAAGTTTGCCTTTGGATTATATTATAGGTTCCGTTCATCTTTTGCGCACTCCGTCGGGGGAAGTGGTCGATACGGATACGGGTATCGAAAAATTCACTCGATTATTGAACACTTGTTTCGGAGGAGATTTATGGTTTATGGTAGAGGAGTATTTCAAGGCTTCGGAAAGGATGGTAAGACTCGGCGGTTTCGATTTTATCGGGCATATGGATAAAATATCCTATAATGCCTCTTTAATCGATGAGAACCTGGTATTTTCCGACCGCTACCGGAAACTTTTCGATAATTATATCGCTTTGATAGCCGAGTCCGGATTGATGGTGGAAGTGAATACCAAGTCTTTTTTGAAGAGAGGGGTATTTTATCCGCACGTCCGTCACTTCCCTTCTCTGCACGAACTCGGTATTCCCGTAGTCGTAAATTCCGATGCTCATGCTCCCGATTTGATAGAAGTAGGGATTACGGAAGCCTTGGCCGGATTGAAGGCTGCCGGTTACGATTCCGTACGGCAACTCGTTTGTGGGAAATGGGAAGATATTGCTATTGAAATTTGAGTCGGTTTTTGGAAAATTCGATAAATATTTGCACCTTCGAAGGTGCCGTACTTTAAATGTAAACGTATGAATTTTGAGGAATTACTCGAAAAAGTAAAGTCTTGGGTTCGGGAAGTCGGGGAATATCAACTGCGTTCTTTCCGTTCCGGGGATTTGGGTATAACTGTAAAATCTTCGGAAGCCGATGTGGTTACCCGTATAGATAAAGAATCGGAGGCCATGTTAGTATCTTTTATCCGTACGGCTTTTCCCGGACATTTTATTTTGGGCGAAGAAGGAGGGTGTTACGAGAAAGAGCGGAATGCGGAGGAAAGCTATACTTGGATAATAGATCCTCTCGACGGGACTAATAATTACAGTCAGGGGTTGCCTGTATTCGCCGTATCGGTGGGACTTCAAAAGGATGGAGAAACCTTGTTGGGAGTGGTGTATGCACCTTATTTGAATGAAATGTATTATGCCGTAAAAGGAAAAGGTGCCTATTTGAACGGACGGCCTTTACGGATAAAACACAAACCGGATTTGGGAAGTTCCGTAATTGCTACGGGTTTTCCTTACGATAAGGGGACGCATCCTCAAAATAATCTGGCGAATCTTCAAAGGATATTGCCTTATTTGCGCGGTATTCGAAGAATGGGCTCTGCAGCTTACGACCTCTGTTGCGTTGCCGCCGGATTTTTGGACGGTTATTGGGAGTTGAATTTGAATATATGGGATGTATGTGCCGGTATATTGATTGTAGAAGAGGCCGGAGGAAGAGTAATGCCCTTCAGAAAAGACAGAAATGTATCGATTGTTGCGGGTTCTTTCGATTCTATCGAAAGGATATTGCCTTTTTTGGATAAAGATTGAAACTATGAAGCGTGTTTTCAAACTGATGGAAATAATTTTGATATCATCGGTTTTAAGTGCCGGTTTTATTCAAAAACTTTCGGCAGAGCCTTTTGTTGCCGAACGGAAATCCGTAAGTGCGGACTCTATAAAGTACAGAGCGGTTATGATGACCGACAGTCTTTATGTCGTTTTGGATTTGGATAATGAGCAGTATGGTAAAATATTAGAAGAAAATCATAATTATCTTAAAAAACGATATAAGATAAAAAATGCTTTTATAAAGTACAGAGTGGAAAAAAGATTGAGAAAACTGAAAGTCCGTAGGGATGAAAGCATAAAAAAATATTTATCGCATAAGCAGTCGTTATTATTCGATATGTGGAATAATAAAACCCTCAAGGAACGACAACTTTATATGGAAGAAAATAGCGAAGTCCAAAGAACTTCACTATTTTAAGATATTCCTATTTTATCCATACGGAACGGTTGAGAGCGTTTACGGAAGCCGAGTTCAGGCCGGTACGTTCGAATTCGGACGAAGAGGCGGGAACCGCCGTCGCTTTGCTTTTTTTACCGGTTATAGCGGCTATGGCCTCCGCTACGAGGTAGTCGGTCTTATCTCCGATGGGCACCCAGGAATTCGGATCATCTTCCCGGGATTTTACCGGAATATTCGGTAACAATCCGTCATCTTTGGAAAAATCCTTATTATTGGCATCCGTATATATTGCGACAATAGGCTGCATTGCCCAATTTTTTATACAGGAGAGCACGCGTTCGAATTTTCTTCCTTCGTATACGGGAATGCCGATATTGTCATCGTAGGGGTGTATAGTCCATGATGCCGTATATTTCCCTCCGGTTTTTTCTCCGATATGCACGATATTTTCATTCATATGCGCTTTCAATCCGTGTATGGTCAATTCGGATGCGGAGTAGGAATCTCTCGTCGCAATTACATGGATTTTATCGAGATTGAGGTTGCCTTCCATAAGGGTGTCGGTCAATCGGGTTTCGCGTTCCCATTTTCTGGTATCGAACAACTTGTTGATTTCGGTATTGTAATCCAAACGAGCCAATACCGTTTTTTTATCGGCAAGTTTTGTCGGAACCATAAGAGAGGCCAAATAGGCGGCAGAAACTATGCTCCCACCGGAATTATAGCGTATGTCCAAAATCAATTCGGTCGCATTTTCGGCTTTGAATTTTTTGAATGATTTTAGTAATTCGGAGTTGAAATTATTAATATAACCGGTATAGAAAAGATAAGCTATTTTTTTCCCCTCCACTTCGAAAACCGTATCGCAAAGTACGGGGTTATGAGGCATTTTCACGGGAGTGAGTTCGGTTTCTCTCATTGCTCCGTTTTTGCGGGTATAGCTTATTTTAAGCGGTTGGTTTTGAAATAGTAATTTGTATTTATTTTCCTTATTTAATTTTTCCGAGCCTATTTTGTGGATGATGTCCCCCCGTTTCAAACCTGCTTGAGCGGCGGGACTTCCGGGAAATACGTATTGAACGGCGGCAACCAATTCGTCGTTTGATTTTTGAAGAATGTCTACGGAGTAGCCGAAATCCTTTTGTTCGCCGCTAAAAAAATCCATGAGTTTTTGTACGTCATTGGTTATAAACGACCATTCGTGTTTACGGTCGTTTTCGTTCAGGCCCCGCATGAAATATTTATACGGTTGTTCGATAGGATTGCTGGATGCCGGAAAGTCTTTGTTCCAGCGGTAATATAAACTCATTCCGTCGAAGATGAATTGTTTCACTTTATTTTGTTCGGACATATTTTCCAATGCGATTAAAAATTCTTCTTCCGGACTTAATTTTTTGTCTTTTTTACAACTTGTTGTACAGGCTATTAATAAGATAGCGAGTAGAATATTCATTCGTATCATAAGAGTATAAATTAGTGTATTATCTGATTTCTGCGCCAAGGTGATGTTTGTAACTGCCTATGAGTCGATTCATTACTTTATCGATTTGTTTGTCCGTTAAGGTTTTCTCCCTGTCTTCCATAGTGAAACTTACGGCATAGGATTTTTTATTTTCCCCGAGTTTCGGATCTTCGAATACATCGAATAGCGTCACTTCTTTCAAAAGGTTTTTTTCCGTACGGAAAGCCAGTTCGTATACCTCTCGGAAATTTACGGATTTATCCAACAAAAGTGCCAAATCGCGTTTTACTTCCGGGAATTTGGAAACCGGACGGTAAGTGATACGATGTTTTTTGGCCAGGTCGATTATTTCGGCCCATTCGAATTCGGCATAATATACATCTTGTTTTATATCCGCTTGTTTAAGAATGTTTGGGGATACTATTCCCATATGGAGCAGAAGATTGCCGTGGTGAAAGTAGGATATGCCATCCCGGAAAATATCCATTGGGCAAGGCTGCATTTCTTGTTTTTCAAGCTCGATGCCCATTCTTTTCAGAATGTTTTCCACATGGGATTTCAGGTAATAGAAATTACTCGAGAGTTTTTGGGTATTCCAATTTCCGGAGGTTTTATTCCCGGATAGCCATAATGCGAGTTTTTCTCTTTCCGTATACTGGGAAAGCGGGGCGATATTCTCGTCTTTTTTGAACGAATAGGTTTTTCCGAATTCGAAAAAGCGTATATTTTCCCGTTTGTGGTTGATGTTGTATGCGATGTTTTCCAAACCTCCAAACAGCATGGTGCGACGCATAATGCCGAGGTCGGAACTTAAAGGATTGCATAGACATATGTTGTTTTCTTTGTCGAAAGAAGTTAAACCATCCGTATATGCCGAGGAGGTCAAGGAGTTGTTGATGATTTCGTAAAATCCGTTTGCCGTCAGGAAATCCGATATTTTGTTTTTAAGACCGAAATTATCGGGATGAAGAGCGGTATTGAGAGAAGCATTGAGTTTATTCGGCGTTTCGATATTATTAAAGCCGTATATTCGGAGTATTTCCTCTACGATATCCGCTTCTTTCTTTACGTCGTGACGGTAGGGAGGAACATGAAGTTCGAGCCCGGTTTCATTTTCTGCGATGATTTTTATATCCAACGAGGAAAGAATATGTTTTATAGTGCCTTTCCCGATATCTTTCCCTATAAGTTTGTTTATATAGGCGAAGTCGATATGTATTTCATAATCTCGTACGGGATTGGGATATATGTCTTGAATATCGGATTCTATGCTTCCGTGTGCAATTTCCGTAATTAAAAGTGCTGCTCGCTTGAGGGCGTAAATTACGATATTGGGATCGCTTCCCCTTTCGTACCGGAATGAAGCGTCGGTGGAGATTCCATGGCGTTTTGCCGTTTTCCTGATATAAACGGGATCGAAACAGGCGCATTCGAGAAATACGTCGGTAGTCGCAGCACTTATCCCGCTTTCGATTCCGCCTAAAACTCCGGCGATGCACATAGGTTCTTCGGCATTGCAAATCATAAGGTCGTCGGCATTCAGTTTCCGTTCGATACCGTCGAGCGTCGTAAACGGCGTACCCTCCGGGCATGTGCGTACGACGATGCTGTTGCCTTTGATACGGCTCATGTCGAAAGCGTGTAGAGGTTGTCCGGTTTCGTATAATACGTAGTTGGTGATATCTACGATGTTGTTTACGGGATTGAGTCCGACGGTTCTCAACCTTTCGGCCATCCAGGAGGGCGAGGGTTTTATTTCCACGTTTTTTATGCAGAGGCCGGCATAGCGTTTGCATCCTGCTTCGTTTTCGATACGTATTGTGATTTCCGGAGATTTGTTGCCCGGTTTAAAGGTATTGACGGCGGGAAGACTGTAGCGGACGGTCGCATTTTTCGAGAGATAGGCCGCCAAATCTCGTGCTACGCCCCAGTGCGAAGCTCCGTCGATGCGATTCGGAGTAATGTCTATTTCGATACGGTAGTCTTCGGCTATTTTAAAATATTTTGCTGCTTCCGTTCCGGTTTCGGCATCATCGGGCAAAACTAATATGCCCTCATGGCTGTCGCCTATGCCGATTTCTTTTTCGGAGCATATCATACCTTCGGATAATTCCCCTCTGATTTTGGATTTCTTGATGGTAAAAGAATCCTCTCCGTCGTATAGTGTCGTGCCGATAGTGGCCACTACCACTTTTTGTCCGGCAGCGATATTCGGAGCTCCGCATACGATGTGCAAAGGTGCTTGCCGGCCGGTATCTACGGTTGTAACGTGGAGGTGGTCGGAATTCGGATGTTCGATACAACTTAAAACTTTTCCGATAAACAAGCCTTGGAGACCACCTTTTACGGATTCGATTTTTTCTACTCCGCCGACTTCCAAGCCGGTGGAAGTTATGATTTCACATAATTGTTCGAGGTTTATTTCGGTGTCTATATAATCTTTCAGCCAATTGAACGAAATATTCATTTTTTATTTATTTAAATTCGAGCATTCTTTTAATCGGGAGCCATGCTTTTGAGCGCAGAGGTTCCTCCACTTTTACGACGGGCATTTCTTCTTTCAGGCATCGGAGAACGTTTTCCACGTTTATTTTTTTCATTTCTTCGCATATGGCATTCTCTTGTATAGGAATATAGAGTTTGTCGGGATTGTTTTTCTTCATCTGGTGTATGGTGCCTGTTTCCGTAACGATGATGAATTGATTTTTATCTGTGCGGGCAACGTGTTCGATCATTCCGCTTGTGGAGTACATATAGGTTTGGGGCATGTTCAAAATTTCCGGCTCATGGGAACAATTGCTTTCGGGGTGTATCAATATGTCGGCTTCCGGATATTCCCGGCTTTTCTCCAATATGATTTCCGATGTAAATTTTTCATGTACGCAACAATTGCCGTTCCACACCTCCATTTTTTTTCCGGTTTTCAATTTGATATAGGCCCCTAAATTTTTATCCGGCGTAAACAGAATCGGTTTGTCGTCGGGGAGGCTGCTTACGATTTTCAGAGCATTGGCGGAAGTGCAGCAATAATCGCTATGGGCTTTGGTCTCGGCCGTCGTATTCACATAGCTGACGACAATACCTTCCGGATTTTTTTTCCTCCATTCGATAATATCCCGGGCGCAAATGCTTTCGGCAAGGGAACATCCGGCAGTGTCGTCCGGAATCAGCACTTTTTTATGGGGAGATATGATAGAGGCGGTTTCCGCCATAAAATGGACTCCGCAAAATACGATGATGTCGGCCGTCGTATTTCCGGCTTCTTGCGATAACCCCAATGAATCTCCTATGTAGTCTACAAAATCCTGGATTTCGGGCCTCATGTAATAATGGCCTAAAATGACGGCATTTTTTTTCTTTTTTAAAGTATTGATTTCCGCTATGATTTCTTTGTAATTGTTGTTCATCTCATAGATTTTTGTAAAATACAAATGTAGTAAAATTATTTATTCAGGATATTCATACTGATGTCGAGGGATTTTACGGAATGCGTAAGGGCTCCGACACTGATATAGTCGACTCCGGTGGCGGCCACTTCTTTCAATCTTTCCATATTCATGTTTCCCGAAGCTTCCGTATCGGCGCGTCCGGCAATCAGACGTACGGCATCCGCCATAGTCGGGTTGTCCATATTATCCAGCATGATGATATCCGCTCCGGCAGCCACGGCTTCCCGAACTTCCTCTATGTTCGTGGTTTCGACTTCGATTTTTATATCCGGGGATATGCTTGTCCGGACTTGTTTTACGGCTTCTTTGATTCCGCCGGCAGCTTTTATGTGATTGTCTTTTATCATGGCCAAGTCGAAGAGTCCCATCCGGTGATTTTCTCCGCCTCCGGCTTTAACGGCCATTTTATCCAGCACTCTCATACCGGGAGCGGTTTTTCGAGTATCCAGTAGTTTGGTTTTAAAACCCTTGAGCTCTGCAACATAAAGGGAAGTCATCGTGGCTATCCCGGACATGCGTTGCATGATGTTCAATGCGGTGCGTTCTCCGCTTAGAAGACATTGAAAACGGGCTTCTATTCTCAGAATCACATCTCCTTTTTTCACTTTGTCTCCGTCTTGAACGTAAGGGGTCCATACGAGGGTGTTGTCGAATTTTTCGAATATGGATTTCGCGATATCCATGCCGGCGATAACTCCGTCAGCTTTCATTTTCATTTCGGCGACTCCCCGGCTGTGTTTGGGAATAATGGCTTCGGTGGTGATATCTCCCGTATGTATGTCTTCTTCTATCGCCAAATCTATAAGTTTGTCTATGAGTTGTTTTTCGTTCATTGTCTTATCGGTTATTACCGGCATCGTGGTTATCGAATGATTGATTTGCTGAATGGTGTGGAAACAATAGTTCGGGTCCGGATGGGGATGGTCTTCCCGGTAATGTCCGCCGCGGCTTTCTTTCCGGTATAGGGCTGCTTGCATGATGAGCTCGGATACCGTTATGAGATTTTTGCTCAATACGGAGAAATATTCATCCTGCCGGGTTTTGATTTGTCGTTTCGTCTCCTCTAAAAGAGCGAGTCCTTTTTTGAGACCGGATTCGTTTCGAATGATTCCGGCATATTTCGTCATGATTTCCGCTATGTCGTTTTTGATTTTCAGATAAGTCTCCTTATTGTTCTCATCATAGGTGAATTTTTCCCGGATATCGTTTGCGGTCGTTTCGGGTTTGTCGTATACGGAATCCGAAACGGCTCTGTTACCGAACACTAAGCATTCGATAAGAGAGTTGGATGCCAGACGATTGGCACCCATAATTCCGGTATAGGCCATTTCTCCGCAGGCATATAGCCGGGCAATATTCGTTCTGCCGTATCCGTCGGTTTTGACTCCGCCTACGGTGTAATGGGCGGCCGGAGCTACGGGGATTTTATCCGTCATATCGAGGCCTATGGATTTGCATTTTTCGTATATATTGGGGAAGCGTTTTTTTATTCTTTCCGGATTGATATGTTTGAGAGAAAGGTATACGAAGGGATTTTTTTGCTTTTTTATTTCCCGGTATATGGATTGTGCGACAATATCCCGGGGAGCCAGTTCCGCCAGTTCGTGGAGTTCCGTCATGAAGCGTTCGCCTTTTTCGTTCAATAAATAGGCTCCTTCGCCGCGTACGGCTTCGCTGATGAGATAGGCCTCTCCCGTAGGCATATATATCGCGGAAGGATGGAATTGGATGAATTCCATGTTTTGGATGATACATCCTGCCCTGTAGGCTATGGCGATTCCGTCTCCTACCGTAGTTTCCGGATTCGTAGTGCGTTTATATATGGCGGAAGTGCCTCCGAGGGTGAGAAAGGTATGTTCACCCGTGAATATTTTCTCCCGTTTATTGGCAATATCCCAT
Organism: Marinifilaceae bacterium; assembly: GCA_041846495.1. Lineage (GTDB taxonomy): Bacteria > Bacteroidota > Bacteroidia > Bacteroidales > Marinifilaceae > JBGZEX01. The sequence goes on along the minus strand of JBGZEX010000027.1, from coordinate 15,285 downwards.
GCTCTTAATCCATGACATACATTGTCGGGAGAAACGATGAGTTCAATGGCCGAATGGTTTTCGAAAAACTCTATATTCGGTTGTTCCGTAACTTTGCGGATCATAAAATCCGTGATGACCTTTCCGGTAATATCTCCTCCGGCGTGAAGAATCCTTCTTTTGTGGTGTCCTCCTTCCAATCCCAAGGCAAGGGAGCCGTCTTCCATGTCGAAATGCATGCCGTCTTCAATCAGTTCCCGGATTCGTTGAGGGCCTTCGTTTACTAATATGCGGACGGAATCGTAGTCGCATAATCCTCTTCCTGCGACGATGGTGTCTTCAAAATGCATAAGAGGGGAATCGTCCGTATCGGTAACGGCTGCGATGCCGCCTTGCGCATAATAAGAATTGCTTTCTCTGATACCGGTTTTGGTGATGACGGCCACCGTTCCATGGCGGGAGGCTTTATAGGCTGCGTATAATCCGGCAAGTCCGCTTCCTACGATTATATAATTGTGTTGGTACATTATTTCAAAATTTCATTGAAAAACAGGAGTGAAAATATCATCGTAATATACGTCGATTCTATCCTTTTTTATCCTTTCTTTCAGCCATAACTGTATTTTATGTTTTTCGTTTTCTTCCAATTCGCTTCTTCTCGTTTTGAGTATGACGACAGCCGCACTTATGGGTTCTTCCGTTTCGGAATATAGAAATGTTTCCGAATAACTGCATGCTTTTACGTTCGGGAACAGAGTCCGGATTTCATTTAAAAGTTGCCGTCCTAAAAGGGGAATGTTTTTGATGCTGTCTGTTCTGTATTTTTCTTTTTCGAAATCGATTTTTATTCTTGACAATTCGTCTTTAAGTTGAAAGTTTTCTACATCCTTACTTTTGAAATAATCGAAAGAAATGCCCTGTTCGATAACGATATCGTTAGTATCCAATCCGAAGGAAACGGCTTTCATCTTTATGGAGTGTTTTTGTTCTTCCGTGAATGTGTTTCCTCCGTATATCAGTTTTATGGATTTGTTCATGGAGTTTATTTCCTTGTTAAGGAGGTAATTACCTTCGAATACACTTACATTTCCCGTGTAAAGAATGGCTTTTTCGGAAAATTTTTCCCGGTTAATAAGAAGGATGGCGAAGTATATGCTGGGTACTACGGTAATGACGATGATAACAGTGATCCATCGTCTCAGGCGTTTTTTATGGTTCTCGTCCACAATACCGCGGATGGGGAATTTGAGGATTCGGGAAATGAAAATGGAAGATATGGCGATAAATACCGTATTGATGGTGAAGAGATAAAATGCTCCGAGAAAGTATTTGAAGGTTAAGGTCGCCAATCCGTATCCTGCAGTGCACAGGGGAGGAATAAGAGCGGTGGCGATGGCTACGCCCGGAATCACGTTGCCTTTTTGTTTGCTGCTTATGGCTACGATGCCGGCAAGTCCTCCGAATAGAGCGATGATCACATCGTATATGGTAGGGCTCGTGCGTGCCAATAGTTCGGAATGTGCCGTAGATATGGGAGTAATAAAAAAATATGCGGTTGAGGCAATCAAGCCTGCGATTACTGCAAATGTAAAATTTTTTATGGAACGCCGGAATAATGTAAAATTATAAGTCGCAATACTGTAGCCCATGCCGTTTATAGGGCCCATAAGAGGGGATATGAGCATGGCGCCGATGATTACCGCTGTCGAATTGACGTTAAGTCCTACGGATGCGATGATGATGGCGAACATTAGAATCCAAAGGTTGGTGCCTTTGAAAACGATATCTTTTTCAATGGTTTTATGGATGGTGTCGAAATCATCGATGTCGGCTTCCAGATTGAAATAATGCAGAAATGTCCTTATCCAAAACATAATCTTTATTTTGATAGCAAAGATACGTATTTTATGATGATATATTTAGATTTTGATAAGTATTTGCAGGATTTTATTCATTAAATTGATGTGCGGATGGAATGTGTTTTGCGTCTGTATACGGTATTTTTATTTTATTTCGGTTCATGAAATTGCAAATTCGTTTCCGGAAGATGGATATGGAATTGTTGTTTTTCTTTTATCAAGACACGGTATAAATCATTAGTTATGCTATATTTGCAGCATCATTAATAAAAAACGATATGGTAACCAAGAATAAGGTGGTAACGGTAAGTTACAATTTGCGTAAATCCCCTCAGGGCGATGTGGTTGAAAGTGCTACGTCAGAAACTCCCATGCAGTTTATATGCGGACAGGGACAGACTTTGGAGTATTTTGAAATGAATCTCCTCAATCTCTCCGAAGGAGATGTTTTCGATTTTACGATACCTTGTGCTCAGGCTTATGGGGAGCGGAACGAGGATTTGGTCGTAGCTCTTCCGAAGGATATATTCGGCGAGGTGGAGGAAGGAGAAATGCAGGTGGGTAATGTTTTACCCATGACCGATAGTATGGGACGGCATCTTATGGGAGAAATATTGGAAATAGGGGAAGAGGAGGTGAAATTGGATTTCAATCATCCTTTGTCGGGCAACGACTTGTATTTCGACGGTAAGGTTTTGGAAATAAGGGATGCTACCGATGAAGAGCTTGAGGCACTTCATTCTCATTGCGGAGGAGGATGCGGAAGTTGTTGCGGCAGCGAGAGTTGCGGCAGCGGTTGCGGTTGTTGATTTTCAGCTATGTCCGGCAACGTATTCGGAGAATTGTTTCGATTGGCTTCTTTCGGAGAATCGCACGGAAAGGGGATAGGCGGGGTGGTAGACGGATGTCCTCCGGGGATTGTCATTTCCCTTGATGCCGTGGAGCGGGATTTGGGGCGGCGCCGGCCGGGCTTTTCTTCATTGGTCTCTGCCCGGCGGGAGGTGGATAAGGTCGAACTTCTTTCCGGAATTTTCGAGGGGAAAACTACGGGAATGCCCATCGCTTTTTTTGTAAAAAACGAAGACCAGGATTCTTCGGCTTACGACGATCTAAGGGAGGTGTATCGTCCCTCCCATGCGGATTATAGCTGGAAGATGAAATACGGCATAAGAGATTATCGAGGAGGAGGAAGAGCTTCGGCCAGAGAGCATATCGCCCGTATTGTGGGAGGGAGTATAGCAAAGCAGGTGTTGGCGATCTACGGTATTTCCGTGAGAGCTTATACTTCTTCCATAGGGGAATTGGCTTTGGACAGGATATATTACGATGCGACGGAGGAAGACGAGGTTCGTTGTCCCGAACCGACCGTGTCCCGAATGATGGCGGAGCTTATCCGGAAGGCGGACAGTGAAGGAGACAGTATAGGAGGATGTGTGACTTGTATTCTGAACGGTATGCCGGCGGGAATAGGAGAGCCTGTTTTCGACCGTTTGGAGGCTCGGCTCGCTTATGCCGCTTTGAGTATTAATGCCGCCAAAGGATTCGAATACGGTTCCGGGTTCGAGGGGGCGAAAAGGAGGGGAAGTCGGGAGAATGATCCCTGGGGGGTGAGGGATGGGAAAATTACGGCCCTTTCCAATAATTCGGGTGGTATACAAGGCGGGATTTCCAATGGAGAACCGGTAATATTCCGGGTGGCGTTCAAGCCTACGCCTACGATATCCGTTTTACAGCATACGGTGGATTGCGAAGGCCGGGAGACTACCGTTTCGGCTAAGGGAAGACACGACCCTTGCGTAGTTCCGAGAGCGGTTCCCGTAGTGGAAGCTATGGCTGCCATGACCGTAGTCGATATGTTGCTGGCGGCAAAAAGATTTAATCCCGACGGGTTTGCTAATTTGCGGAAGATTCTATAATTTTGCACGGAGAGTTAATATATTAAAATCATAAAAATTATGGCAAGTATCAGACGTTTGAAAAAAGATATAGATTTTTTGACCTATTCCGTAATGGGGGATTGTTTGGTGTCTTATTCGCTTTTCCCCGATAAAAAATCGGAGGCGGAAGCTATTATGCAACGCATGCTCGACAGTAGAAATGACTTGCGTCAAAGACTGAATCGAACGGGAAAATTCAAATCTTCGAAAGAAATAAAAGCCTTTTACAAAGGAATATTCGAAGAATTGTTGAAAGCCGTCGATACCTCTTTTGCAGAATTGAACGCTATCGTAAGCTCCGATAAATAAATGACGGAGCGGGAAAATTCTTTGACGGTTTTATTTCTTAAAACCGTTTCCCGATATATATCCCCGAACGGGGATAATATTGAGTAACGGAATATTCCTTTTCGTATACGAAATTCCTGCCGGCTCCTAAAAATATTTCCATAACCCAATTTCTGTTCGATACGTATTTCCATCCCAAAGAAATTCCGATACCCAAGCAGAATGTCGTTTTTTCTTTGTCGAATGGGAGATATTTTTGCTCCTCTTTTACGATTTGATTGCCTATACTCGTATTTAACTCTAAAAACAATCCGGAAGAGGGAGAGCGCATGGATTTTCTATTTCCTCCGAAAAACCATCTGATATAGGGGACGAATTGAAATTTATAATTCGAAAAATCTTCGTTCAGGCTGATTCCTAACGAGCTGCCCACGCTTACATCTTCATTTAGAAGATAAGAATAGGATATTTCCGGAAATGAAGCAAATATGGTGTACGGAAGATTGATTTTTAATTCGTGTCGTTTATCGATTTCTCTTTGTGTATTTTGAGCGAAACAGTCGATTCCCGTTAGAATAAGGGCGGAGATTAAGATGATTTTCTTCATATTTACGTGAAATTTATTACATAATTGATAACTACTGTTGCAAAATATATAAATTAATGTGTAAAAATTTCATTTTTAATCCGAGTTAATTTTCTTGCCCATATGCTTTGGAACGTACTTCTCGAAACGAGATAGGATATGAATGCAAACCATAAGGCATGGTTTCCCCAATAGGGAGAGAGTATCGTATACAATGAAAAAAATACGATAGACGACACGAGCATGGTATTTCGCATAAGTCGGGAGGCATTGCATCCGATATAAATACCGTCCCATAAAAAAGCGGCAAATCCTGCAAGCGGAATCAATGCGGTCCAAGTTTTATATTTCAGGGCTGTAGACACGACCTCGGGTTTATCCGTAAAAATATAGAGGAATTTCTCTGTGCCCAATAAATACAATAGGCTGAAAAATAGTGCTATGCCCATACCCCAATTCAATAAATAACGGATGGTTTTGCGCATTAGCGCTACATCGTTCGCTCCTGTAAGTCTTCCGGTAAGGGCTTCGGCTGCATAGGCGAATCCGTCGATAAAATAAGAAAACAAGACAAATAGTTGAAGCAGGAGGGCATTGGCGGCAAGAATTTCTTCTCCTTTTGCCGAAGAGGCGAAGGTAAAGAATGAGGTTACGCATACCAGAAAAAAAGTACGGATAAATATATCTCCGTTCACCTTAAAAAAATCTTTGTATGCCGCAATTTGTTGTCCTTTATGAAAACGGAGCGGAGGAAGTTTTTGGGCATAAGAGAATTTCCATAATAAAATGGCGATGATAAGGGATAGAATATGTGAAATAAGCGTACCCAAGGCTATACCTTCGATTTTCATATTCATAACGAATACAAAAAAAATACTGAGACCGATATTCGATAGATTGGTCGTTACGGCTATTATCATAGGGCGTACGGTATCTTGCATCCCGATAAACCAGCCGGTGAATACATATACGGAGAGTACTGCCGGAACTCCCCATATGAGGATGTTATAATAGGTTTTTACATATTCTTCCGCTTCGGGACTGCCTTTTAAAAAGTAGAGGGCAAGTTTGATAATTTCGTTTTTAAAGAGGAGGATTATCAAGGCTCCCACCCATGCCGTCAGTAGGGCTCTAATCAGTATGTCAGAGATTTCCGGCATCTCTTTTCTGCCGTAAGCCCTTGCCGTGAATCCGCCTGTACTCATACGCAGAAAGGAGAAATTCCAATAAATAAGGTTGAAAATCGTAGAACCTAATGCAATAGCACCTATATAGGCGGAACTCTTCAGACGTCCGCTTATGGCCAAATCCGCCATTCCGACCAAAGGGAGTGTGATATTCGAAACGATATTGGGGATGGAAAGTTTTAAAATCGTTTTATTCATACTCGCACAAAGATATCGCAAAAATACGAAATTCGAATGCGAATATTGAGAAATCCCTTAAAAAATCTGCGAATCGCTTTATTTTATCCGAAAATAAAGTCCCATATCCAATTTGAAATTGAAGGGATGTTGTTTTCGAACGGTTTCTACCGGGGAATTATTGTCGAAATAGTATACCACGCCGGGAGATAGATACAAACCCCATTTGGGGGATAGTTTCAACTTCATGCCCACGGAAGAAGATACGGAAAATTGTGGTCGAGATATTGTTTTGCGTCGATTAGTTACATCTTCAGGCATATATATTTTTTGTCGTGCGCTTAAACATTTTTCGATGCTTCCTCCTGCGGAAATATAGAAGTCCGTATGTTTTCGGTCATAAAATTTATAATTCAATTTCAACGGTATGCCTAAATAATGCAATTCCTGTTTTACGTCGAATTCTCCGGATTCCGAAAAGAGATATCCGTTTGATTTCATAAGGGTGTATTCGATACCGGACTCGATTTCCCATTTTTTGTGAATACCGTAATTGAAGATTATTCCTGCGGAGAAAGGTATCTGATGTTTAAATTCGTATGTCTCGTTTATATATTTGCTACCCTCGCTATTTCTTCCATTCGAATTTATGGAATACATTAATGCGGAAAACTCTTTGGAATATTCGTTTGAAGTGGATGAGAATACATTTTTGAATTTTAGGCCTGTCGACCATTCATGAGATTTTTTTTGATGTTTTCCCATGTTGGCCGGAATAGATTTTTTTTCGTATTCCGTGTATTGATATGAGCGACGGACCGGCAATTTCGGGAAATAATCGGAAAGAGGATTAATAGCCGTACGAAGGGATGCTGTATGCATTATCTTCCCGTATTCGGGTTCTATCGGTTCCGATATGATAGCCCGTTTTATATATGAAAGACGTAGAGGCTTAAAAGGCTGGAGACGGGTTGCCCCCGGTGTTTCGGATATGGAAGTCGAATGAGTGTGTACAAAAACGGGCTCGAGGTGTTCAATATTCAATTTTTCCTTGATGATTAAAGTCAGAGCTAAACAAATCAGGATTACGGCGGCGGCAGCGGACATCCATATTTTCATCCGATAGAGAGGTCTGCTTCCGGATAATTTCCTTTCAATATTTTCCCATTCCGTCGGTGCTACGGGAGGAATATATTTTTCCGCTTGATTTTTTAAATTTTCGTACCACAAATCGCTATTCATGTTTTTTATTCTGATGATAGTCGTCAATCCATTTCGAGAGTAACTTCCGAGCTCTTATGAGCTGGGATGTCGATGAATTCAGTTTTATATTGAGGATGCCTGCAATTTCTTTATGCGATTTTCCTTCGAATGCATATAGATTCAATACGGTCCTGTAGCCGTCGGGAAGCCGGGATATCATTTCGCTAAGGATATCCGGAGGAACGGTATCGGGGGTATTTTCGTCATGGGCTTCGGGTTCGTTATTTGCAGCATAATCTTCGATATCTACAAATTGTATGCGTTTCCGTTTTTTAAGATGCGATAAAGAGGTGTTGACCATGATTTTTTTTAGCCATGCGAAAGCAGAGCCTTCACCCATATAAGTGAATTTATCCATTGAATTGAAAGCTATGATAAAAGCATCATGCATAACATCTTTCGCATTTTCCATATTTCCCAGATATCGGTAACATATTGCCAACATTTTACCTGCAAAAAGTTCGTAAAACTCCTTGCGGCATAAATTGTTTTTTTTCTTACATCCTTCTATTATCGTTTTTTCGTCCATCCGTTTCTTTACCAATGAATAGACAAAAATAATCCAACTTCCATGTTTTTTTTAATTAAATAGATAAAATATGATTTTACTGCATGAAGATTTCTAAACATTGAGGTGAAAATCGATAAAAATGAGGTCCGTTATAATTGAACTCGTATTTTGGGGGTCGTAACTTAAAACGTAATCATCATAAAAAATGAGGTCCGTTACAATGATCTGAACCCCATTTTATATTCATCTGCAATATGAAAATTGCAATATTCACCGTTTTTTCGGACGAAATCCGATAAAAGTTATCGGCATGAAATTTATTTCTCTAAAAGTTCCAATTCGGAGATTTTCATTTTAATTACGTATTGGATTTGCATTTTCATCATTTCCATTTTGGAATCCATTTCAAAGCAGATAACATAGGCTTGATTATAGTATTCTTTGGCTTTTTTCAGTTCGCCCAAAGCTTTGTGAGAATCTCCCAACATCGTGAAACAGTTGATTTTGTCCATTATCGGCATATCCTTGAATTTCAATGCTTCATGAATCCATACAATAGCCTGTTCGTGGTTTTCCCGGGAAAGACTGCCACCTGCAGCATAATAAAGGTTTTGGGCAAATTCTCCGTAGGTGGCGGCAGTCATATTTTCACCCATGAATTCGATATAGCGTTTTGCAAGTTTGATATATGTATTTACATCTTTTTTATGGTATAATGTATAGATGGCTTCGTAATAGTATTTGGCTTTTTTGTACGGGTCTTTATCAGTTGAAGGAAGTATGCTGTAAGCGGGTTTTAATTCTTTTTTTATACGTTCGATATAATTTTTATATTCTGGTTTTCCCGCTTTTGCCAAGCGCTCCATAACGCTTGCATTGTGTTCGATGACAAAATAGGCTGCGGCTTTTCCTACATTGGAAAGATAGGCATCCATATTTTTGAGAACGAATTCTACCAACGGGTCATTATCTTTGTCGTTTCGATGGTAGATTGTCATGATTTGATAGTCCGTTTTGTTGATGAAATCCGGTCCTGTTTTCTTTTCGATATATTCGCGATATAATTTTTCTGTTCTGGAAGTCCATTTATCTAATTCGATACCTTCTTGCGTTTCTAAAAATCCGGGAGCTTCGATTAATAGATGTTGTAAGACTGCCAAATCTTTGGTCGATTTATATTTTTTATATAAGTCTTCGAAGCCCAATTCTTCTCCGGTAGCGATTTTTCCGATTTTTAAAAAGCGTTCTACGGACAAAGCTCCGGTTTCTATCAAAATTTTCTTTCCCTTGGCATTTACATAGGCTAAAGTGGGGTATCCGGTTACATGATAGCATTTTACAATGGCGCGGTTCTCCGGATTTTCCGCATTTATTTTAATACAGACGAAATTTTTATTATAATAATCTCCTACGCTAGCATCTGTAAATACTGTTTCAGACATTAATTTGCAGGGGGCGCACCATTCTGCAAAAAAATCGATGAAAACCGTTTTCTTTTCTTCTGCAGCTTTTTTCAGGGCGGCATCGTATCCGCCATTGAAGAATTCTATGCCTTGTCCCGATACATAATGACATAGGATAGATAAGATAATTGAGAATAAAAGTTTTGTATTTAACATATCTGAGAGTTTTATTTATTTAATAATAAAAGTGAAAGCATCTTTGATTATAGCCTCATGACCGTCGTTGTATACTTTTATGCTTACGAGATAATGTCCTTTCGGAGATTTTGTATGTAGGGGAAGTTCCATTATTCCTCCGCCTCTGACATTGATTTCTTTGGAGAAGATCTCGGCATTGCCGCCGTCCGATACTTTTACGCCTGCAAACTCGTAAATCAAAGGAGCCGTTCCCAAGACACCCTGTATTCTTGGTGAAACCCAGGGTGCTGAATTCTTGATTCTGCGCTCGTCTTCCGGTCTGTCCAATGCCGTCCACACGACGATGCTATCCGGCACGTATTCCGCTTTATCCGTTTTTAAATAACCGATGGTCGTATTCCTGCATGCCGAAAAGAGGGCGGCAAAAAATAAGATAGGTAAAATATTTTTCATTTTCATTTAAAGTAAAATAATTTATTAAAGTTCGCATAGAGTATAGTTGTATTGAAGAGAATGCACAACTCCATTTGTCGTTTCTATGTTAGAGGATGCGATTTCTATTTTGGCCGCAGATTCGAGAGAGACGATTTTAAGTTCGATGGCGCCTATATCCGGAACTCCGGCATAAGAGCCTTGGAAGGAGTAAATCCAAAAACGGTTTCCGGCCTCTCCTTCCAATACTTTGCCTCCGTCTCCCTGTATTTTATAGGGTTCATCTTCTTTATAAACGGCAGGAGTGCCTTTCGGAATATCGTTTCTCATATATCTTTTTTTTACAATATGGCGTAAGATTGTTTCCCTGCAAAAGTCTTCGCTCATTTCTTTGATGGAGCCGATATTGTTTGTTTTCATATAGCGACGAATCGAATGATTCGTAGGACCGAAAAATGTGAAATTTTCATATCCGGGGCGTTCTCCATTGAATAAATCCACGAGTTTTCCTCTTTCGATCATTAATCGAGTACTATCCCAGTTGTAACTGCTTTTTTTAAAATATTCATACATATTTCCTGTAAAATTACCGTTGGCCAATCCGGTATCTATGGTATTGAATTTCGTTGTACAGGCTGAAAATAGCGAGAACACGACGATATATATTATGTTTTTCATTTCGTTTGCATTTGAAAGTATAATTAAAATTTATCCCAGTATTTGTTTTGCCGGATGAGGTCGTTGTTGACCATGGCGCTTTTGGATATGGGCAGGTATAAAGCTCCGTCCAATATGTCTTTACGGCTGAGACGTTCGAAAGCGGAGCCGAGTTCTTTCCAATACTGATTACGTATAACATCATAGTAGCGATGTCCTTCGCATATCAATTCCTTTTCTCTTTCTTTGAAAACGGCATATTTTATATCGGTTTCTCCGGCCGCAGGGTAAGTTTGTGCATTGGCTCTCGAGCGGATGCGATTTAAGTCAATGGCAGCTTTATCGTTTTTTCCGAGTTTGGCATAGCATTCCGCTCTTAACAAATGGATATCGGCCAATCGCCAATAAGAATAGTCTGCATCGAGGGTACCGAACTCCTCTTGCTCCGGTAGATAGGGGGCTGCAAAGTATATCCCGTTTCTCCATTTGTATAAATATGCGAATCCCGTAGTTTCCGGAGCGGCAGCCATTTCGTCGAATTTGTAGAAATAGGCATTGCGTCGAGCATCATTCCCAGCATACATGTTTTGTATTGTTTGGTTTCGCAAGCGAAAACTCGGTGCGCTTTCTTCATTTATAATGCTGTTCGGATTCAAGTATTTATTTACGGGGTAGGAAATATAGGATATTCCCGTAACTTTTGATGTCGGGTATTGGGATGCATATCGATCCAGCATGATTTCGAAAATACTTTCAGGGTTGATATGTTTCGTATCCGAAAGTGCTTTGCATAAATCTTCGGGAGTATGGCATAAGTGATAATCCTTGGAGGTTTTTCCGCTAATCAATTCCGTCGCCCATTCGATGGATTTTTCGTAGGCTTCATGAGCATTTCCTGTGAGCTCGTATAATTCGATGACACTTCCTTTCCATGCATATAAATGAGAGAGGAGTGCAGCAGCACTACCTTTACATCCGTATTGTTTGATTGTAAGAATTTTTCCGTCGGCATCTTTCAGATCACTGAAGTAGGGTAGTAATTCGAAAGCTTTTTCCCCGTTTTCGATAGCCGTATTCAGTATATCCAATACGGAGCTGTTGCCGTACGGTTTCATGGAACTGCTGTTTTCCGTGATGATGGCAGCTCCCCAACGGCGGACTACTTCAAAATAAGCAATGCCTATAGCAAAGTGTGCCTGTCCCAAATGGAAATTTTTCCGTTCCATACCCATGTCTTTGACTCTGTCGGCATTATCTAATATGATATTACCCATATGAATGATATCGTAATGTCTTTTCCAATCGATAAAAGGGGAACTTAACATTCCGAGCGGTTCTAATTCCCGGACACGCTGCTCGTAAAATTTGACGACATCCGCTTTGGAGCCTATGAGTACGTGCGGGTTGTCGAAAGTCAGACCGGATTTGATGTAAGCATGCATTTCCGTGGTAAAAGATTCCAATTCCTTTTCATTTTTGAAATAGTTGGAAAATGTAGAGGCGTTTTCCGGTATTACGTCCAAAAGAGAATCGCAAGCCGTCAAAATAAAAATTAATATAGTGATGAGATTCTTTTTCATGATTAAAATTTTACGGTTAAACCTAAAGTCAGTTTTCTTGCTAACGGATAATGCCCTCCGTTGTCTATGCCGGAAACGGGATCCACCAATTCGGGATCCAAACCCGAGTAGTTGCTCCATAAGAATAAGTTTTCTCCTGTAAAGAAAACCCTGATGCCCTCGATATTGAGTTTTTTCAGTAATTTCTTATTTACATTATACCCGATGGTGAGTTGTTTTAAACGCATATAATTTACGCGTTCGATATTCGAATCCGTAAGCCCGTCGAATTGTCCCGAATATGCTTTTGAAATAGCATTCAATGTAGGGAAATCGCTTTGAGTGTTTCCTTCCTGCCAAAAAGTTTTTCCTCTATAATCGTAAAATAAAGGAGAAAATCTTTGAGTAAGGCTTAGAGAGGATTTCGAGAATATGTTCAGTATTTTCCTGCCCAAGGAGAAAGCGCATAAAATATTCAAATCGAAATCTTTCCATTTGACTTCATGGAATAAGCCTCCATGTAAAATCGGCAGAGCGGACCCTGCATAATAAAGATCTTCGGCATCTATTTTACCGTCCATATTCATATCTTTTATGCGGCGCATACCTATGCTTACGGGATAACTTTGATTTCCGAAATATAAGATTCTTTTATTTGCCATTTGATCGAAATAAACGGGAATGTCTTTTTCCGACCGGATGATACCTTCATCCTTGTATACGTATAATCCGCCTATGGGTCTTCCGATAATCCAACCCTCGATATCCATATCGGTATAAGATTTCTCGAACCGATTCCAGTTTCTTGAAACATTGAGTTTCATCCTCCACTTGATATCAGTATTCCTGAATATATCGAATAAGGTTTCAATTTCGATACCTTCGTTGGAAAGTTCCATAACGTTGGTCCAGGCTTTTTCGTGAAAATATACATTACCGGGCAGAGGTGTAAGGTATAAAACGGAACTTGTGTATTTATAATAATAATCCGCTTTTATTTTTAAACGGTAGTCATATATATCTGCATCCACGCCTATATTGTATTGATCGGATTCCTCCCAGCTCAAATGACTATTACTCATGGCTTCCGGGGATACTCCCGTTTTCCCCATAAAAAGATTGCCGATTTTCAAGCGTCCGTGGCCTAAATAGGCATCTTCGAATTGTTGGCCGGAACGTCCCCATGATGCACGTAATTTGGCGAAACTCAACCAATAGAGATTTTTCATGAAGGGTTCTTCCGAAAAAGCCCAACCTACTGCAACTGCGGGGAAAGTGGCCCAGCGTACATCTTTCCCGAATACGGAAGAGCCGTCCCGGCGGATACTTAGCTCCGTAAGATATTTTTGTTTGTAGTTATAGGTTAAGCGACCGAATGAGGATACTAAAATCTTTTCTTCGAAATCCGAACGGTATTGTTGCATGGCGGTGGGTGTACCGTATAATTCGATTATACCCGGAAAGTTGTCGTCAACATAGTGGACGTCGTTATTGGGAGCTCCCCGTCCGCTTCCGCGGAAGATGTTTCTCGTCCATCTGGCATAGGAGAAACCGCCTAAGAAATCAAAATTATGTACATTGTTTATTTGAAAATTATAATTGATGAGTTCTTCCGTTTGAAACATCATATTGCCTTGAATTTCTCCTGTAGAAGTTGTCAGTTTTTCGAAACTTAAATAATCCGGTTCAAACGTATTTCTTTGGGCTTGGGAGTAGTCCATACCTAAATTGGCCGTCAGTCTCAGGTTTTTTATGATTTCATAGCTTAGGGTTAAGTTTCCTCGGATATTGAAATTGACATTTTTCTCAATCGTCCCTCTCAGTCTTTTTAACAGCTCTTCTTCTACGTGACTTCCTTTCCCGGGAAGTAATGAAGAAACATCTATGGGGCTAACTGTAATTCCTTCTACTTTGGCTCCACCTCCGAATCCCGTATGACGGTTACCTCTGCTTCTGTCGGTATAGGCCATATATACCCGAGCATCTAAATGGAAGTTTTTACGGGGGGTTATGTTCAGGTTGCTGATGAAGTTTACTCGTCTGAAATCGCTTCCTAACATAATACCTTTCTCATCGAACCAGCCTAAACCGACCATGTATTTGAAGTTTTCTCTTCCTCCTGAAGCCTGTAAATTGGCATTTGTAATTTTTCCCGTACGGAAAACATATTTCCACCAGTTTGTAGCATTGTTATAAAATGGGTTCAGACTGTCTTGCAATTGATGTAAAACCCATTCCGTCTCCATGGGTTGGCCGTTTTTCCAGAAAAAATCATAGGTTCCTTTATCCCATCCCCATGCTTCGTCGTGGGATTTTGGGATACCGTTTTCTCCGGTCATATAATCGTAATATCCTTCCCGTAAATGTTTAGCTGCCAATATATGCCATTTGCGTTCACCGTGGCCGATGATTTGCAGAGGTGTTTCCGGAAGAAAGGAATGAGAATAGGAAATGTTGGTCGAGAATTTCGCTCTCCCGCTCTTCTCTTTTTTGGTGGTTATCAATATGACTCCGTTGCTTGCCCGAGAACCGTAAATGGCGGCGGATGCAGCATCTTTTAAAACTTCCACGGATTCGATGGTGGAGGGGTCCAATTCGGCCATGAGGTTGGTGCCGGTAATGGGAGAAGTAAATGAATGTACGGGCACTCCGTCGATTACGTATAATGGAGAACCGTCATTTATTCCGGTAATCATAAGCGAGTTGTAGCCGCGAATATTAACCCGGCTTCCACCTCCTCCGGGCGAACCGGCTACATTCGATATTTCTACGCCCGACATGCGTCCCTGTAAAAGAGTTTCCAAACTGGATGCCGGAATTTCTTCCAAATCTTTCCCTTTGACCGAAGAAACGGAACTGATCAAATCCCGCTTGCTTCGTTCGCCGTAGGCAATAACCGTTACTTCATCGAGGTCGGCAACTTCTTCTTCCAATACTATAGTCAAAGATTTGTTTCCCGTACATTCTTTTGTTATTTTCTTGTATCCGATGCAGGAAAACGTTAATTTTATTGTTTTTTCGGACGATTCCAAAGTGAATTTTCCGAATGCATCCGTTGCGGTTCCCGTGGATTTGCCGCTGATTTGTACGGTAACTCCGGGAATAGGTTGTAAGCATTTGATAAACTACAGGTATTAAACCTTTATATATAAAATAGCGACTGTCACTATGAGCTAATAGTTGCAGTCGCTATTGTTTTGTTGAACCTATATGTTGCAGTCGGCATTAGTTACCGGATTCCCCATTTTG